>JALYZL010000194.1 GCA_030948875.1 Actinomycetota bacterium | reverse complement strand
GGTCGGTGACGGGGGACGGCAGGCCCGGCCCGCCGTCGGCCACCTCGATCTCGACGCGACCCTCGCGCGCGCCGCCGCGCAGCTCGACTCGTCCTTCGCCATGCTCGATCGCGTTGGCGATCAGGTTGCCCGTCGCCTGGGCCAAGCGGATGCGATCGGCGTTGACGACTCGGCGCTCGCCCCGCCAGCGAAGGTCGAGCTCGACGCCGCGGGCGCGGGCGAGCGGCCGGAACGCCTCGAGCGACTCGTCGAGCAGGGTGGTCACGTCGACCG
Organism: Actinomycetota bacterium; assembly: GCA_030948875.1. Taxonomy (GTDB): domain Bacteria; phylum Actinomycetota; class Thermoleophilia; order Solirubrobacterales; family Solirubrobacteraceae; genus Palsa-465. The sequence goes on along the minus strand of JALYZL010000194.1, from coordinate 12,598 downwards.
CGTCGGCCCGCCAGGGGCCCCGCCGCCGGGAGAGGGCCGCACTCAGGTCCTCGAGCGCGACGCCCGCGCTCGCGAGCTCGAGGTCGATCGCCCTGAGCGCGTCCGCTCGGCGCTGTCCGTCGCGGGCGAGGAGCTCGACCCCGAGCCTGGCCACGGTGATGGGTCCGCGCAGCTCGTGACAGGCGCGCGCGACGAGCTCCTTCGTTCCCGCCAGCACGCCGCGAAGCCTCAGCAGCAAGACCCCGGCCGCGAGCGCGAGGATCCAACCAGAGGCGGCGATCATGACCCTTCGGCCGCGTCCAGCGCGCCGTCGATCAGTCGGTAGCCAACACCCCACACGTTCATGACAAATCGCGCTCCGCCCTCCCCCAGCTTCCGGCGCAACCGGTAGGCGTGGGAATCGAGCGTGCGGGTGCGGCCGACCGTCGCGTACCCCCACACGCCGCGCAGGAGCTCGTCGCGGGTGAACACGCGGGTGGGGTCCGAGGCGAGCGCGCGCAGGAGCGAGAACTCCTTCTTGGAGAGCTCGAGCTCGGTGCCGTGCAGCCACGCCTGGCGGGCCAGCGGGTCGATCTGGAGCGGACCGACACGCAACAGTCCGCGGCTCTGCCTGCGCTCGGTCCGCCACAGGAGCGCCTCGATGCGCGCCCGGAGCTCGGGATAGGAGAAGGGCTTGACCACGTAGTCGTCGCAGCCGCGGGCGAATCCGCGCAGCCGGTCGAGCTCGGCGGCCCGGCCGGAGAGGACGAGCAGCGGTATCTGTCGGTCGATCCGGCCGCCGGTGCCGTCCGCTTCACGTACGTCGCGCAGGAGCTCGAGGCCGTCGCGGTCCGGGAGGCCGAGGTCGACGAGCGCGAGATCGGGAAACTTGGTGGCGAGCAGGCGCCAGGCGTCCTTCGCGCAATCGGCGACGAGGATCTCGTATCCGTCGACCGTCAGGTTGTCGGCCAGGAAGGTGCAGGTGGTGCGGTGATCTTCGACCACGAGAATCGTCGGGCGTTCACGGTTCATGGCCAGTAAGAGCCCGCGCTCGCAAGGAAATCACCCCCGGGGGGTGTTGGGCCGCCAGTCGGGATGTTCGCCGCCAGGCGAACTCCCAAGGGCCGAAGGCCCCATCTGCAACATCGCCTGCACCCCCTGCGGCGAGGCAGGAATCCCTCATATGATCTCGACGCCGCCATGTTTCGCCGCGCCAACTACAGCTCAGGGGACGACTTCGTGCTCGAATACGGCGAGCTGCGCTTCACCTTCAACGAGCGCGACTTCCGCGAGCGCTGCGAACAGGCGGCGCGCCGGCTCGGGTTCCTCTGCGGCCGGATCGAAGACCACGAGGCCGAGGACCTGATCAACCTCGTCGTCAACGGCGAGGTCACGGATCCGGCCTCGGGTCTCGGCGAGCACGTGAACGACTGCTGGCCCGAGCTCGTGGGGCCGTCCGAGCGCTCGCTCGTGCACTGGCTCCGGCGCCTGATCTTCCGCAGCGCCTGGCTCGATCAGCGCGTCAAGGAAGGCGAGCTCGACATCTCTTTCGACGAGGGCGCCAACAGCTTCCTCTACATCCAGCCGGACCGGGGGGGCGAGCCGATCGAGCTGGCGCCCGAGCCGAGCTGGAATCGCGTCGCTTACGTGCCGCGGTAGCCACCGCGCCCGCCCGCGCCCGCGCCGCCCCTACCCCGCCCCCAGCCGGCTCGACGCGATCACGTCCTGGTCGGCGGGCGGCGGGTTGTCCAGCAGCAGACGCGGCACAGTGACCAGCCGGTAGCCGTGTGCGCGCAGCTCGTTGATGATCGCCGGCAGCGCGTCGACCGTCTGCTGGCGATCCCCACCGGCGTCGTGCATGAGGATGATGGCGCCGGGGCGCGCCCCCGAAACGACGGTCTTGACGATGTTCGCGACCCCAGGCCTGAGGTAATCCTCGCTGTCCACCGTCCACATGACCATGAGCATCCCGTACTTGCGCAGGACCGCGAGGGTCTTGGCGCTGTAAACCCCGTACGGCGGCCGGAACAGGCGCGGGAAGGGCGCGCCGTACTGGCTGATCGTCGCGGCCTGGTCGAGCAGCTCGTTGCGTTGGTCGTTCACCGAGAGCTGCGACATCGGCTGGTGCAGCTGAGTGTGGTCGCCAATCGGATCGCCGCTGGCGACGATCGCGCTGGTCGACGCGTGGAAGTACTGAAGCAGTGAGCCGACCTCGAAGAACGTGGCCGGGGCGCGCTTGCGCGCGAGCACGGAGAGAACCGCCGGCGTGTAGGGGCCGGGTCCGTCGTCGAAGGTCAACGCGATCTCACGCTTCTGCGACCCCGCGATGCGCACGAACGGCGTGTAGGCGAGCGTGCGGTTGATCGCCGCGTTCTCGGCTTCGAGCTGCCGCGCTTCGAACGAGTCGCGGCCGTTCCCGGCCAGGGCATGGATCCGCGCGAAGAAGCCGGTCGGGGCCGGAGAGGCGAGCGGCGCCGGCCGCCGGCTTCCGTGGCTCGACCCGACGGCGATGCCGGCGACCAGCGACATCACCGCGAGCAGGGCGATGACGGCGAAGGCGCCCGCGCGCCGGCGGCGGCGCTGGAATACGGCGCTGGTCACGGGAGGACCGGGCGGGAGCCCCAGGCCCAGCGCTCCCCTTCCTGGTGCCCTCGATCTTGAAGAAGTGCGTTCGTCGTGCATCCAAGCTGCCTTGCCGCCGCATGATGGCGCGCTGGACGGATAGCCGCGCCCCCGTCAACTACGCTGCACAACGATGTCAGCGCGCGTCTGGGTTGTCATGCCGACATATAACGAGGCCGAGAACCTGGACCGGATCATCCACGCCGTCGACGCCGAGCTCGAGCGAGTCGCCCCTGGCGAGCACCGAATCCTCGTCGTCGACGACAACTCGCCCGACGGGACCGGAGCGATCGCCGACGCGCTCGCTGCCGAGCTCGATTCGGTCGAGGTACTCCATCGCGCCAGCAAGCAGGGCCTCGGCCATGCCTACCTGGCTGGCTTCGTCCGAGCGCTGGCCGGCGAAGCGGATCTGGTGATCGAGATGGATTCCGACTTCTCGCATGAGCCTCGCTACCTGCAAGATCTCGTTCTGGCCGCGGCCGACGCTGACCTCGTGCTCGGTTCGCGCTACGTGCCCGGTGGCGGCGTGCGCGACTGGGGTCTCCTGCGACGCCTGATCAGCCGCGGCGGCGGCTTGTACGCGCGCACCATCCTGGGCATCAAGGTCCGCGACCTCACCGGTGGCTTCAAGTGCTTCCGCCGCGAGGTGCTCGAAGCGATCGAGCTCGAGACCGTGAGCTCGGAGGGATACACCTTCCAGATCGAGCTCACCTACCGCGCGCTGCTGGCCGGCTTCCACGTCCGGGAGATCCCGATCGTCTTTCTCGACCGCGCCGCCGGGAGCAGCAAGATGTCAGCCAAGATCGCCTTCGAGGCGATCTGGCTCGTCCCCCGCCTGCGTCGCAGCGCCGCCGCGGCGATCGGCCGCAGCGGGGGCACCTTAACGAGATCACAACCTCACGATACGCGGATTTGACGCCCGCGCGGGCATCCTTCCTGCCGTGAGCGCGCGCGGTCGTCCACTCGAGGTCGTGCCCGAGACAGGCGTCCTCGACCTGCCCGCGCTCGAGCTGTCGACCGCTCCCGTCCAGGCGGTTCCCGGTCGGGTACGGGCCCGCATCCGGACCGCGGCGTTGCCCGCGCAAATCGGCCTGGCCGGCGTGATGCTGACGGGAGCGGCGCTCGCCCTCTCGGCGGCACAGACCAACGACCTCGTTCCCCAGTCGGTGCGTCCCATGCCGGGCTGGCTGGCGGGCGCGTTCGCGAACGCCGGGGTTCCGCTCGGCCACGCCGCCCTGATCGCACTCTTCACCTTGATGTTCGCCTCCTACGTGCTCGCGGTCCGGGGTGCGGCGGAGCTCTCGGCCCGCGCCGTGCTGGTCAGCATCGCCGGGTTGACGGCACTCTTCCTGCTCGCCCCGGTTGTGCTCTCAACCGACGTCTTCAGCTACCAGGCGTACGGCCGGATGGGCACCCTGTACGGGACCAATCCTTACCTGCATGGCCCGAGCACGATCCGCCTCGACCCGCTGTACCCGTTCATCGGCTCGAAATGGGTCTCGACTCCCACCGCGTACGGCCCGCTGTTCACCGCCCTGAGCTACTGCATCGCGCACCTGGATATTTCCGCCAGCGTCGTCGCCTACAAGTCGATCGCCGCGCTCGCCTTCCTGGCGACAATCGGGCTCGTGTGGAACGCCGCTCTGCTTAGGGGGCTCGATCCGGTACGGGCCGCGATGATCGTCGGACTCAATCCGCTGACCGTGGTGTGGGGACTCGGCGGCGGCCACAACGACCTGCTGATGCTCGCCCCGCTCATCGCCGGCATCTATGTGCTGCTCCAGAACCGCCGGGTGACCGGCGGCGCGATGATCGCCGTCGCCACCGCGATCAAGTTGACGGCCGGGGTGCTGCTGCCATTCGCGCTCGTCCGAGCGCAGGTGGAGCGGCGACGCGTGCTCCTCGGTGCCGCGGTCGCCAGCGCCGTGGTAGCAGCGCTCGGGTTTGTCATGTTCGGCACCGGGCCGCTCCACTTGCTCGGGACGCTGCGCCAAAACCAGACGATCGGTAGTGCGCAGAGCATTCCCGGGTTCATCTCCACCGAGCTCGGGCTCGGCGGAGTCGGCCGCTTCGTGGGCATCCTCCTCGGCGTCGTGTTCGCCAGCGTCACCGTGTGGCTGCTCGTGCTCGTTCACCAGGGTCGACTCGACTGGATCGCCGGGGCCGGGTGGGCGACGGTCACGATGCTCATCACCGCGAGCTCGCTGCTGCCGTGGTACATCGCCTGGCTGACTCCGCTGGCGGCGCTGAGCGGCGACCCGCGCCTGCGACGCTGGACGCTCACGATAACCGGCGTCATGCTCGTGATCAACATGGTCGGCTGGATACCCCATGCCTCGACGCTGCTCGGCGGGTAAGCGGCCCCGCCGGAAGCCACGGTAACGACGCCCCCTACCATGACCCCATGAACTGGCAGCCCGGGACCGACGGCCGCGAGCAACGTTCGCTCGGGCTCCTCAGCGTGGTCGCTCCCGTGTGCAACGAGGAGGCGACGATCCACGAGTTCTACGCGCGAGTCCGCGGCGCGCTCGAGGGCATCAACTTCGAGCTCGTGCTCGTGGACGACGGCTCCACCGACGGCTCGCCGGCGGCGATGGAACTGCTCGCAGCCGACGATCCCCGCGTCAGGGTGATCTACCTGTCGCGCAACTTCGGGCACCAGACCGCGCTCACGGCGGGCCTCGACAACGCTCGCGGCGACGCCGTGGTGATGCTCGACGCCGATCTCCAGGACCCGCCCGAGCTGATCCCGCGAATGCTCGACCACTGGCTGAGTGGCACCGACGTGGTGTATGCGGTCAGGGAGCAGCGCGAGGGCGAGTCCAGGTTCAAGCTAGCGACGGCGCGGTGGTTCTACCGCTTGTTCGACACGCTCGCCCAAGTCGAGCTCCAGCACAACTCCGGCGACTTCCGCCTGCTCGACCGCCGCCCACTCGATGCGCTCCTCTCGATGCGCGAGCGCAACCGCTTCCTGCGCGGCATGACCGTATGGGTGGGCTACACGCAGGCCGCCGTGCCCTACGCCCGCGACGCCCGCTATGCCGGCGAGACCAAATACACCCTGACGAGGATGCTGCGTTTCTCGCTCGACGCGATCGTTTCCTTCTCGGACCGACCGCTGCAGCTGGCGACCCTGCTCGGCTTCATAATCTCGACACTGGCCTTCATCGCGATCCCGGTGGTGATCGTGCTGCGGATCGCCGGCTCCTACCTCCCCGGCTTCGGCGCCATCACCATCGCCGTGCTCCTCCTCGGCGGGATTCAGCTGATCGCGATCGGGATCATCGGCGAATACGTCGGCCGGATCTACGACGAGGTCAAGGGACGCCCTCTCTATCTGGTACGCGCGAAGCTGAACGTCGGGGCGGACGAGGACGCACCGCTCCCCGCAGGACGCGAGCCGGTCGAGAGCTAGCGGCCCAGACCTTGGTCTAGGTCTCCTTAGCGGTTCGCAGTGTCCAGACTGGCGACGCGGAGCCCGATGCTCTGGTGTGAGATCGGCGAAATCGCGTATTAGGTCGTTCAGATGCGCCGTCTGTGAGCGACTGTCCTCGCTTCGACGCGATGAGCGGGGCGCGGTAATCGTGCTTGTCGCCGTGTCGATGGTGGCCTTCCTCGGAATGCTCGCGTTGGCCCTCGACGTTGGCGGGTGGTACCAGACCCATCGCCACGCGCAGTCCACGGCCGACGCCGCGGCGCTCGCCGCCGCGAACGACATGGCAGGCGGCGCCACCACGACCGCGGCCCAAACCGTGGCCACGACATACATAACTGACAACGACCCCACGATCGCCAGCCCGACCGTGACCTTCGACACGGTGAACAATACGGTCACAGTCACGGTCCCGACCAAGGCGCCCGCGTACTTCGCACAGGTGCTCGGCTTCGGCAGCCGGAACGTCAGCGCCACCGCTGTGGCATCGTGGACGGCGGGGTCCAGCGGCTGCACGAGCGCCGAGCAAAGCGCGGGACAATGCTACGCGATCTATGCGGCGAATCAGACGTGTGGTACGAGCAACGGCTTCGTCACGAATTCGGCCAGTGAAACGCTCATCGGAGGGATTCACAGCCAAGGCTCGCTCAACATCACCAACGGCACCTACGACTTCGAAGATCCGATCACCTACAGCACCGGCAACTGCACCTACACGCCGGCCGGGAACGCGACCGAGCAGGGGAACTCGCCAACCGCCGGGGGGAACCAGGCCGCCGGCTATTGGCCGCAGGACTACGCGAGCAGCTTCCCGGCCTGCCCGGCGACCGGTGTCACCTGCACCGGTACCCGCGGAACGCCGAGCTACTGCACCGCAGCAGCCGCCAGCTACAGCTTCAATTGGGCGTCCTCACCCACCGGTATCTACTGCGCGTATGGCACCGGGTCGCCGAGCAACCCGGCGACCTGGAACGGCGCGATCACGTTCAGCAACGGGGCGAGCATCGGATCCTCCAGCAGCTACCAGGCGCTCACACTGATCGCCGGCAGCGTATCGATGACCAGCAGCAACGTCTACATCAAGGCCGCCACGGGGGCCAGCAACTGCGTCATCTATGCCCTCGACACGGACGCCGCCGCCGGCGGAACCGCTGTATCGATCGCAAACGGCAACTATGGCTGGTCAGGCGACATCTTCGCGCCCAAAGGTTCGGTCAACGTCAACAGCTCTTCCAGCAACGGCAGCTTCATCGAGGCTCAAAACGTGAACATCACGAATCTCAGCTTCACCGGCGACGGTCCCACCTTCCCCGGCAGCGGCGCCCCGCCATCGTCGGGTAGCGACGCCCTCGCGGGCTAGCACGACCCCGGCCTTGCTACGTCAGCCCCCGGCCGGATTAGGCCCGCGCAAGGGACGGAGCGGGCGGACGTCGGCCGGCGGGCTGAACTCGCCGTTGGCCGGGTTCTCGGCCAACGCCTGCTCGACGGCGGTGAGCCGGTTCGAGAGGCCCTTGATCGCGTCGGCGATGGGATCGGGGAGGTGCACCCAGTCGGTGTCTGGCCCTTCCGGGCGGCGACCTTCGACGCGCACCGGGTGGCCGGGATTCCCGACGACCGTCGAGTTGGCCGGCACGTCGTGGATGACGACGCTGTTGGCGCCGATCTTCGACCCGTGCCCGACGTTGATCGGCCCCAACAGCTTCGCGCCCGACCCGATGGTGACGTTGTCCTCAACCGTCGGGTGACGCTTGCCGGTGGCGAATCCGGTGCCGCCGAGTGTGACCCCCTGGTAGAGGGTGACGTCGTTTCCGATCCGGACGGTCTCGCCGATCACCACCCCCATCCCGTGGTCGATGAACAGGCCGTCGCCGATCTCGGCGGCCGGATGGATCTCGATTCCGGTGGCCGCGCGCGAGAAGGTGGCGATGACACGCGGTGCGAACGGCACGCCCGCCGCGTGTAGCGCGTGCGCGACGCGGTGGGCGAGCAGGGCGTGGACGCCAGGCCAGGACGCGAGGATCTCCAGCGACCCGACGCCGCGCGCTGCCGGGTCACGCGTCGTGGCCGCAGCTACATCTCGCCGGATCTCCGCCGAAGTGCGCGCCAGCAGCCCAAGCCCCAACATTGGTGTACAGGGTAGCGCTCGGCGGATGGCGGCCCAGCGGCTACGGCGCGAAGAAGGGTGTCGAGACGTAGCGCTCGCCTGAGTCGGGGAGCACGATGACGATCCGGGCTCCGCGTGACTCGGGGCGGCGAGCGATCTCGAAGGCGGCCCAAGCCGCCGCGCCGCCGGAGATTCCAACGAGCACCCCCTCGCGGCGGGCCAGGGCCCGGGCGGTCTCGATCGCGTCCTCGTCGTGGACGGGAATCACCTCGTCGATGACCTCCCGGTTGAGGACCGCGGGTATGAACCCGGCGCCGATGCCCTGGATCTTGTGCGCCCCGGGCGGACCGCCGGAGAGGACGGCCGAGGAGCTGGGCTCTACGGCCACCACGCGGCATCGAGGGTTGCGTGCTTTGAGCACCTCGCCCACCCCGGTGATCGTGCCGCCGGTTCCCACCCCGGCAACGAACACGTCGACCCGACCGTCGAGGGCGTCCCAGACCTCTGGTGCGGTGGTGCGGCGGTGGGTCTCGGGGTTGGCCGGGTTGGAGAACTGGTCGGGCAGGAACACGTCCTCGCGCTCGGCCAGCGCCCTCGCCGCCTCGACCGCCTCGGTCATTCCGCCGAGCGACTCCGTGACCTGCACGTGCGCACCGTAAAGCCGCAGGAGCCCTTCACGCTCGCGGCTCATCCCTTGTGGCAGCGTGAGCACGAGGTCGTAGCCCTTGGCCGCGCACACGAAGGCAAGCGCAATCCCGGTGTTGCCGCTCGTGGCTTCGACGATCGTCGTGCGTCCTGGTTCGATCAAGCCGTCGCGCTCGGCCGCCTCGATCATCGCCACCCCGATGCGGTCCTTGACGCTACCGCCGGGGTTGAACGATTCGAGCTTGGCGAAGACGTCGGCGTCGACCTCGACGCCGGGCAGCATCCGCGTGAGCTGGACCATCGGCGTACGGCCGACGTGCTCCGCGATGTTGGTGGGTATCCGTGGCACCGCCCCGAGAACCCTATGAGAAACGGACGGGGCGCGGCTCTGCCCGCTTCGGTACTTACCGCAGCACGTTGCGGGAAAACCACGGAGGAGGTGGGAGCGAAGGGCGCCGAAACTATGAGCATCGAACGAGGCCGATCGCTTCGGCAACAAGGGGAAGGATCTGACCATGACCATGACCGCGCAGATGAACGAGCTTCGCCCGGACGTCGAGCGTGAGCCGGCCACCGACTGCATCAAGGTGCTGATCGCCGACGATCACCCGATGGTCATCGCCGGCCTCCGGCGGACGATCGAGCCCTTCGGAGACATCGAGATCGTCGGCGAGGCCCGTTCCGGGCCAGAGCTGATGGGTCTCGTCGAGCGCCGCGCGCCCGAGCTCGTGCTCCTCGACCTGCGGATGCCAGGGGTCGACGGGTTCGACCACATCGAGCAGATCCGCGAGACGTGGCCCGATGTCAAGATCGTCGTGCTGTCCGCTTGTGATGACCGGCGATCGATCGACGGAGCTCTGCGCGCCGGCGCCAGCGCCTACGTGCTCAAGAGCGCCAGTGCCGTCGACGTGGCGTCGGTGGTCCGCCAGGCCATGAGTGGCGCCGTATTCCTTGCCTCGTCCGGCAGCGCGAGGGCCCCCGGCGGCGGCAGTGAGCCCGACCAGCCGGTCCTCACCGATCGCGAGGGGACGATCCTCGCTGCCGTGGCCGCAGGGCTCACGACGGCTGCGATCAGCCGCGATCTGTGGGTCAGTGAACACACGATCAAGTTTCACCTCACGAACATCTATCGCAAGCTGGGTGTCGCCAATCGCGCCGGCGCGGTCCGCTACGCGTACGAGCACGACCTCGTCGCGGCCTAGCGGATGGCCTAGCGGGGGCCTAGCGGTCACCCGTCCGCCGGACGGAAGGGCCACGACGGCAGGCTGACGGAGATCACGGTGGGACCCCCCGGCCGGCTCTCGATGTGTGTTCGCCCTCCGAGCATGCGCACCCGCTCGTGCATGCCCACGAGTCCGAGATGACCTTCGCGCGCGGCCCGGACCAGCGTCGTCTCGGGGTCGAACCCCACTCCATCGTCGGTGACCTCGGCCTTCACTCCGCTCTCACGCGAGGAGATACTGATCGTCACCTTGCGCGCCTTGCTGTGCTCGCGAACGTTGCTCAGCGCTTCGCGGATGAGCGCCAGCAGGGCGATCTGCTGTGACTCCGAGAGCTCTGTCACGTCGCCCTCCAGTCTCGTGCGTGGCTCGAACCCGGTGCGGGCCGCAAAGGCATCGGTGATCTGGCGCAGCCGTTCAGGCAGCGGACCGGGATGGACGAACGGCGATTCGACCGACGTCGAGATCCTCCGCAGGTCGCCGTCGAGCGCGACGAGCTGAGCCTCGAAGTCGTCGACGCGACCCAGCAGCCGACCGGCGTTCGGATCCTCGGCGAGGATCGGGCGCAGCTGATCACGAAACCAGCGGAGATCCTGGGCGAGCAGATGCACGTCCTGTTGCGGACCGTCGTGGAGGTCGAAGCGCACACGCGCCAGCCTGCGTTCAACTGAGCTCACGACCGACTCCCCCGATGACTGCTCTCGGGCACGCGACTCGTCCCGCTCGAGGATCGCGCCCAGCACGGGCGCCGCAGCGTCGAGGAGGAACACGCGGTGATCTGTTCGTGCCGGTTCGCCATGTGCGACCAGCGCCGCGACCGGATGCAGCCATCGCTCGACGCGGATCCCCATATCGGAGCCGTCACCGGGTGCCCGTCCTGAGCCTGTCAGCAGCGCGCTCGCCACGTCGCTACTGCCGGGCGAGCGCAGATCGAGCTCACCGGCGTGCGAGATATGGATGAGATCACCGCCGGCCGACAGCGTCCACAGGGAGATCGCCCTGACCTCGGCGAAGGCGAGCAAGAGCGCGAGCTGGACTTCGATTGCCACATCGCTGGACAGTTGGGGGAGGCTCGGCGTACGGAGTACCTCGCGCCCGAGGGCAACGCCGGGAACGCCCGCGGCCACTTCGATGTCGTCGATGAGAACTCGAGCATCACGCGGACGGGCTCCGAGGTCCACGGCGATCTCACACAGGATCTCGGCGGAGAACGTGAGCAGTGCTACCGCTCCGGCGCCGGCTCCAGAACCGCCGGCGTCGAGCACTTCGAGCGCGCGGCTGCGCGCCCGCGCTTTCACCCCCGGAGGCACCACCGACCCGATCTCCGAGGCCTCGATCAGCCCTACCAGCCCGTCGATGGCCGAAGCCATTTCCGCATTGTCGCCGGTCATACAGGCCAATTTTCCCCATTGGTGGGGACTCACCTGCGCGCCGCGACGTCGGCTAGAGCCCGCGCGGGTGGAGAATCACGTTGAACGACAGCAGATAGGAAGCCGAGATGTTGGGGATTCTGTGGACGCCCCCGGCACCGCCGGCGCCACTCGACCCCCCGCTTTCCCACCACTGGCCGTTGATGTCCATGATCATGTGATCGGCGTCGGCGGAGCCGCCATTGGTGCGGTCGAAGATCGTCACGTAGCGTCCGGGGCCCGGGAGGATGCCGGGCTGGGAGGGCAGCGTCTGGGTTGTCACGGGGACTGTCAGATAGCCGGCGGCGTGCAGAACGGCGGAGACGAAGCCCGAGCAGTCATAGCCCGGCTGGATGCCCCAGCCGCCGTGGCCGCCACCCCAGATATAGGGCTCCCCGTCGACGGCGAGGGCCACGGCGTGCATCGCGTCGAGCTTGGCGCGAGCGCGTGAGCCACGTGCAGGGGTGTGGTCGGCGATGCCCGAGGCCTTCCACAGGACCTCGTCGACGTACCAGGTGGCGTGGTTGTAGGCGAAGATCGCCTTGCGCAGGTCGTGGGCGGCGCCGTTGGCGGCCAGGTAGCGGGCGGCGGAGAAGATCGCGTCGCCCGGGTCATAGGGGTCGGGCGTGGTGTGGCGACCGGTTGCGACTCCATACGCGGCCCAGGTGGAGGGCATGAACTGCATCCAGCCGATCGCACCGGCGCTCGAGGTATTCATGTTCCGCCCGTAGTCGCTCTCGATCGAGTTGATCGCCGCGAGCACCGCCCAAGGCACGTGATAGCGGCGCCCGGCGGCCCTGTAGATCGGGATCAGGAAGGCCGGGGGCCGGTCGCCGACGGCCAGCAGCTTCGAGAGACGGGTCCACGCTGTCGCGGCCGCGGGACCCGAACCCAGGCTCCCGTTGGCGGTGCCCGCGCCGGGGGCGGCGCTCACCGCCGGCGGCGTGGCGGGTCCCGTCTCGTCCTCACGAGGCGGCGTGGGCGCCGCGGGACGCACGGCGCGAGGAACCTCCGGGGAGCCGATCAAGGCGCCGCCGCTCGGGGACTCGGTCTTGTGGCGGGGATGAGCCGGGTGATGATCCTTGGGCGCAGCAGGGCCGGTCTCGGCGGGGGGTGGCCCGAGCGTCGTCGGTGGGGTCTGCACGAGGCCGTAGAGCGGAGCCGGCGCGGCGTGGCCGGCGTGGCC
>JALYZL010000190.1 GCA_030948875.1 Actinomycetota bacterium | reverse complement strand
GCCATACCTCGGCCGGCGACCACGCTCGCGGAGCTCCGGCGCCGCGTCGCCCAGTACGGCGCGCGCTTCGACGGCCGCTTGCGTGTCACCGCGGTGGATCGCCGGCGAGGACGCCGGACCGTTTTCGGCAGCCCCGGGGCGCCGCCCGCCACCGTGGCCGAGGCGGTCGAGGCTTCGTGCAGCGTCCCCTGGCTGTTCGCACCGGTCGAGATCGCCGGCCGCGAGTACGTCGATGGCGGCGTGTGGAGCGCCACGAACCTCGATGTGGCCCCCGCCACCCGAGACACCCACGTCCTCTGCCTGAATCCGACCGGCGGCGTTCGTGGAGCCCATGCCCTCCTCGCTCTGGCCCGCAATCTCGCCCGGTCCGCGGTGTCCGTCGAGGCCCTAACCCTTCGCCGGCAAGGAGCCGTGGTACGGACGGTCCATCCCAGTCTCGAATGCGCGGCGGCGATGGACGCCGACTTCATGGATCCCGAGCCCCGCGGCCTTGTCCTCGCCGCCGGCTACCGCCAGGGTCTGACGGTAGCCGGTAACCAGTAAGGCTTAGGGCGTGCTGAGGACGCTGGCCGCGGCTGCCGTCGCGGTCGCCGCCTCCGCCTCGGCGGCGATTCCCTGGCGGCGGGCGGCGTTCGACAGGGCGCGCACGTAGGCGCGGCCCGCGGCCTCGAGGATGTCGGTCGACACGCCCTGGCCCGATCCGCTCACCCCGCCGAGCTCGAGCACGACCGAGGTCTCACCGAGCGCATCCTGGCCGCCGGTCACGGCGTCGACGCGGAACTCGCGCAGGCGAGCGTCGTGGCCGGTGGCGGTGTTGATGGCGTGGAAGATGGCATCGACCGGACCGTCGCCGGTGAACGAGCCCGTGACCTCCTCGCCGGCGGGCGTGCGTACCCCGACCGTCGCGTGCGGCGGCCGGCGCGAGGACGCCTCAACCTCGAACCATTCGAGTTGGTAGCCGATGATCTCCTCGCGCAACTCGTCGGTGAGGAGTGCTTCGAGGTCCATCGCGGTGACGTGCTTCTTCTTGTCGGCGATCTCCTTGAAGCGCTTGAAGGCAATGTTCAGCGCTTGCCCGCTGGCCTCGATACCGAGCTCGGCCAGCGCCTGCTGGAGCGCGTGGCGGCCCGAGTGCTTGCCGAGGACGATCGAGTTCGCCTCCAGCCCGACGGTGGTCGCGTCCATGATCTCGTACGTCGTGCGCTCCTTGAGCACGCCGTCCTGGTGGATGCCCGACTCGTGGGCGAAGGCGTTGCGCCCGACGATCGCCTTGTTGGGCTGCACCGCGTAACCGGTCAGGCGAGAGACGAGGCGCGAGGTGCGGGATATCTCCGTGGTAACCGCGCCGGTGTACAGGCCAACGTCGGCGCGACGGGTGTGGAGGAGCATGACGACCTCCTCGAGCGACGCGTTGCCGGCGCGCTCGCCGATCCCGTTGATCGCGCACTCGATCTGGCGCGCGCCCGCGAGCAGGCCGGCGAACGAGTTGGCCACCGCCAGGCCGAGGTCGTCGTGGCAGTGGACCGACAGCACCACTCCGCGCAGGTCGGGAACGAGCTCGTAGAGCCGCGCCAGGTATGCCGTGTACTCGTGGGGCATCGTGTAGCCCACCGTGTCGGGGATGTTGATCGTCGTCGCGCCTTCGTCGATGGCGATCTGGCAGACCTCGGCGGTGAACTCGATGTCGGCACGGGTGGCGTCCATGGGCGAGAACTCGACGTCGTCGAGGTACGCCTTGGCGTGCGCCACCGCCGCGCGGGCCTGGCCCTTGACGTCCTCGCGCGTGGTCTGGAGCTGATGGCGGATGTGGATGTCCGACGTCGAGATGAAGGTGTGAATGCGCGGGCGCGCGGCGTCCTTGACCGCATTCCACGCAGCGTCGATGTCGGCGACCTGGGTGCGGGCGAGACCGGCGATCACCGGGGGGGTGGGTACGAAATCGGTGCGCGCGATCGCCTCGACGGCCTCGAAGTCGCCGGGCGAGGTGATCGGGAAGCCCGCCTCGATCACGTCGACGCCCAAACGCGCGAGCTGCTGGGCGATCTCGAGCTTCTCCTGCGTGTTCAGCGAGATGCCGGGCGACTGCTCGCCGTCGCGCAGCGTCGTGTCGAAGATCAGTACTCGGTTGGGATCGTGCTGCTCGGTCATGTCACTCCTCTAGTTCTCGAACTTGGCTTCTTCTCGGTGCTGGTTCGCGGCTACGTGCGGCCGCCGGCGCGCTATTCCCCCCGAGGGGGGAGGAGAAGAAGTCGAAGGTCGAGGCGAAGTGCCACCGCCCTAGAGGGTAGCGCGCACCGGCGTGCGGGGTCAAACGGTCGAACGGATTGCAAGACGCGTTGACGCAGGCGCGCGAGCGGGTACCTTGGTAGCCCTCGTGAAACGGGTCCGTAACATCCTGTCGGCCGTTCGCGAGCGGCGACTCCGTCCAGGCCCGTCCATAGCCTCGGGGAGCACGGTGGGCGGCGGCGAGTTCTACGTACAGGGCGTCCTCGGCCACTACGGTGGGCCGGGTCTGACGCTGATGGACTTCATCGTGCTGGCGAGCGTCATCGTCGTCGCCGCGCTCTGGGTGGAGGTTCTGCGCAGCCTCATGC
>JALYZL010000174.1 GCA_030948875.1 Actinomycetota bacterium | reverse complement strand
TCCGAGGAACAACGCCACGCCCTCCGCAGCGAGCAGGAGGGCGAACGGGAAAAGCGAAGTCGTGGTGGTCACCGAACGCATAGAGCGTCGACTCGGGAGTATCGGGCTCCAACATCGGGCGTTCGTATGGGGATCCGCTTACGGGATCTTCCATGCCTTCCTGGTACTGCTGGCGCAGCTCGCCTTTGCCGCCGTGGAAGTCGTGCCGGCCGAGGTCGTGGCGGCCTTCCTGGAGGTTGCGGATTCCTTTGATTTGGCGGCGGTAGGTCTCGTCGTGGACGTAGGCGAGGATGTGCAGCGTCTTGAAGGTCCGCCTGTAGTGGGCTTCGCCGAGCTGCGTTGTCGTGCCGGTGCTAGAGAGCTGATCGGGATCGCTTACGCGCAACCGCGAGATGAGGCGGAGACGAGATCGTTGTACCGCCGTCTGGATAGCCTGCGCGGCAAGCTCCGGCACGACGGACCTCGTGCGAACCTTGATTATGGATCGACTGTGATCAAGCTTTGGTACGTGAGACGACGGCCTTGCATTCCTAGGCGTCGCGGGCGCCGACCGTTACGAGCGGGTGGACCCGCTGTGGTGGTCAGACTCTCGCAGCACCGTGATGGTCTCGTCGGGGAACACCGCGATCACCTCGAGATGGCCGCCCAGCGCTTCGACAAACCGTCCTACGATCGAGACGAAGAGGTCGCACTCACGCTCGATGTCCAAGTTCTCCGGCTCGCTGACTGCGAGCGCGTCCGTGATCGCCACATGGCTGACCCCCCGCCGATAGCGCGCGTCGGCGATCAGCTGCTCGGCGTCCATCACACGTTTGTATGCCGCCACGCTCTTCTCGTTCACCGGGTTCTCACTTCGGATCGACTCCCAGCTCTTGGTGCTCTTGTCGGGCAAGGTCCCTCCTTTCCTAGATTCCGCAGATGTCGGTCATAGAGCCGGTCGGCGCGCGGGATGTTCCGCTTGTACCAGCCCTTCCAATCGCCGGTCTTGTCGCCTCCCACGAGCACGACTGCGCGTCGTTGCGGATCGAACGTGAACAGTGCCCGTAGATTGCCGCCCGCGGAGCGCAGTTCCTTCATGTTGTGGTGACGTGAACGCTTGATCGAGTCCACTGACGGTCGACCAAGGCTGGGTCCCCCCTCTTTGAGCCGCTCGATCGCGGTCCTGATCCGGATCTTGTCTCCGGCGTTGAGCCCCTGGTACCAGCTCTCCGCCTCGGGCGTGAACCTCGTCTCCCACAGTGGTTCGGGGTCGGCTCCGGTGGATCGCACGTCATCCCGAGGCCTGGAGAAGCCGGAATTCGCTCCCCCTTCGATCGCCCGTAAGGGCCTCCGGGATCGAACCGGCCTACGATCCGTGTCACGGGCTTCTTAAGAAGATCTCACGATCACCTCCTACCTTTGCCACGCAGAAATGAGTAGCCCGCGGCATCTATGGTCCGGCGACTGGGAGCTCGACTCCGCAGCCGCCCGGGAAGAGCTGGCTAAGCGCCGCGCGCAGGTCGAGGCGCCCGCCGAGATTCCGACCCCGACCCCGCGCGCGCAACGCCCGCGCGCGCCAGCGCCGCGCCCCTCCATGGCCGCGATAGCCGGCCGTGCCCTGTCCCAGCTGCGCCGCCTGGCTGCACGCCTCCTGCGCCTGGCCGCGCGCGCCCGCCGGGCGGTGGCGGGCAGTCCCGGCGTGAGCCGCCAGCTCCGGATCGCCATGCTCGTCGCCCTCTTGGCGCTCCTCAGCGCCGCCGCGGCGTTCGCGGTGACGACGATGCTGGTCGATTCAGGGGGCATCTCGGCGTCCCCGAACAGCGCCCACGCATGGCTCGGGCTCGACGTGACGGGCTCGCCACTGGGCATCATGGCCACCGACGTGGTTCCCGCTGGCCCTGCCGGGAAGGCCGGCCTGCAGCCCGGGGACCTGATCACCTCGATCAATAATCAGCCAGTCGGCACCGTCGACGCCGTCAACGCATCACTCGCCGGCCTGCACTCCGGCGACAAGGTCGCCATCCAGTTCACCCGCGGCGTGGCGACCTACACGACGCAGGCCACGCTCGCGCTACGTCCACCGGGACATCCATGAGCTTTGCTTCACCGCTCGTCCTGCTGGCGCTGCTGGCGATCCCGCTGCTGATCATCTGGTACTACGGACAGCAGCGGCGTCGGACCGTGGCCGCATCCGCCTTCGTCGCGCCGGCCCTCACCGCGTCGGTCGTGCCGCGCCGTCCGCGCTGGCGCCGTCATGTGCCGATGCTCGTGATGGTGCTCGCGCTCGCGGTGCTCATCGCCGCCGCCGCCCGCCCGCAGCGCAGCGTCGCGGTCCCGATCACCAATGGCGAGATCATGCTCGCCAACGACGTCAGTGGCTCGATGAACGCCACCGACGTCGCCCCCTCGCGCCTGGGCGCGGCAGAGAATGCCGCCAAGCGCTTCCTCGCCAAGGTGCCGAGCACGGTTCAGGTCGGCCTGCTCGAGTTCGCGCGCACCCCGACGCTGCTCCAGTCGCCTACCACCAACCATGCGCTCACGGCGGGCGCCTTCACCCAGCTGAAGACCAGTGGCGGCACCGCGGTCGGCGTCACCGTCCTCACCGCCATGAACGAGCTCAAGGCGCTTCCGCTCGTTCACGGGAAGCGTCCGCCCGGCGCGATCGTGCTCATCTCCGACGGCGCTTCGAACGTCGGGACCGATCCGCTCGCGGCGGCTCGCCAGGCGCGCACCGAGCACATCCCGATCTACACCGTCGCGGTAGGTACCCCCAATGGGGTTATCCAGTTCCAGCGCGGAACCCGGACCGTGGTCGCGCCCGTGCCTGTCAGCCCGCAGCAGCTAGGGCAGATCGCGAGCCTCTCGGGCGGCCGGGCGTTCACCGCCTCGAACGCCGCGGGACTCAGCGCGGTGTACACCCACCTCGCGGCCCAGCTCGGCCGCAAGCACGTCAACCATGAGATCACCGCGGGCTTCGCCGGCGGAGGCCTGGTGCTGCTGTTGCTCGGCAGCGTCCTGTCTCTGCGCTGGTTCGGCCGCCTGGTGTAGATGACAGATAACTACGGAGGACCATGAACGACATCCAGCAATCCGACTACATGCGCGGCCAAGCGCGTGATGCCTTGCAAGAGGCGCTCTACGAGATCAAACGCGTGATCGTCGGGCAGGACGCGATGCTCGAGCGCCTGCTCGTCAGCCTGCTTACCGGCGGCCACGTGCTGCTCGAGGGAGTCCCGGGACTGGCCAAGACCCTGACCGTGAAGACCCTGGCGGCCGTGCTCGGCGGGGCCTACGGCCGGGTTCAGTTCACCCCTGACCTCGTCCCCGCCGATCTCGTCGGCACCCGTGTGTACCGGCCCGACCACGGCGGCTTCGACACCGAGCTCGGCCCGGTGTTCTGCAACTTCCTCCTCGCGGACGAGATCAACCGTGCCCCGGCCAAGGTCCAGTCGGCGCTGCTCGAGGTGATGCAGGAGCAGCAGGTGACGATCGGCGGGACCACCTACACGGTGCCGTCGCCGTTCATCGTCATGGCGACCCAGAACCCGATCGAGTCCGAGGGCACCTACCCCCTGCCCGAGGCTCAGGTTGACCGCTTCCTGATGAAGATCCTCGTCGACTATCCGAGCGTCGGCGAGGAGGCGGCCGTCGTCGGGCGCAGCCTGGGCGTTCCCGCGATTGTGCGCGAGCGCCTGTCGCTCGATGATCTGCGCCGCTACGCCACCGCGGCGGAGACGGTGCTCGTCGATCGCGACGCCATCGGCTACGCCGTCGCCCTCGCGGACGCGACCCGCCACCCGGCCGAGCATGGGCTCGAGGAGATGTCCTCGCTGATCGAGTTCGGCTCGAGCCCGCGCGGGCCGATCGGTCTCGTGCAGGCGGCGCGCGTGCTGGCGCTGCTGCGGGGACGCGGTCACGTGACGTCCGATGACATCCGCGACCTCGCGGCTGACGTGCTGCGCCACCGGATCGTCCTCTCCTACGACGCCCTCAGCGAGGGAGTGACCGCCGACCAGCTCATCGAGCGGATTCTGGCGGCCGTCCCTGACACCGGCGCTGATCACCTCATGTACGAAGCCCCTGTACCGGCGGCGGTGCAAGCGCAGTGACCACGGCGGTGCTGCAGCAGCCGGAGGCGCGGCAGGGCCCGGGAGCGATCCCGCAGCCGCTGATCGAGGCCATCGACGTGGCCCTCAGCCGGCTCGTGGCGCGGATGCTGCCGGGAGACCGGCGCGCCGCCGGGGTCGGCACCGGCACCGAGCTCGCGCAGCTGCGCCCGTACGAGGTCGGCGACGACGTGCGCCACATCGACCCGGCGGCGACGGCCCGCACAGGCCAGACCCACGTCCGCCTGCACGTCCCCGAGCGCGCGCTCACGACCTGGATCGTCCTCGACGTCTCGCCCTCGATGGCCTTCGGCACGGCGCGCCGGTTGAAGGCGGACGTGGCGGAGGGCGTGGCGGTCGTGTTCGGGCGTCTCGGGGTGCGACGGGCGGGGAGCGTCGGCTTGGTTGCCTTCGGCGCCGCCGCGCCGCGGGTACTCCCGCCGCGAGGCTCGAAGCCGGGGATGCTCGCGCTGCGCCGGATGCTGGCCGAGGGTGTAGCGCCCGACGGCGAGCACGATTCCGAAGGCCTGGCCGGCGCCCTGCGGCGGGTCGCCCGACTGGCCCGCCAGCCCGGGCTCGTGGTCGTGATCTCAGATTTCCGCGATCAGCACAGGTGGGAGCGCCCGCTCGGATCGCTGCGAGTGCGCCACTCGGTGCTCGCGCTCGAGATCTCCGACCCCCGCGAAGGGGAGCTGCCGGCCGTCGGACATCTCACCCTCGTCGACCCCGAGAGCGGCGCGCAGGTCCAGGTCAATACGTCCAAGCGCCGCGTGCGCGAGCGCTTCGCCGAGCTCGAGCGCGAGCGTCGAGAGACGGTGGCGCGCGAGCTCCGTCGCCTGAGAATCGATCACGTCAGGCTGTCCACCGGCGAGGAGTGGCTGCTGGCGCTGGGACGGCACCTGCGGTGATGGCGACTTCGCCTAGCGGCTCGTCGCTTGGAGGAATCCTGCGGCGGCGGTGCTCATGAGTTTCGCCGCGCCCCTGTGGCTGGCCGCGCTGGCCCTCGTCCCGCTCGGGATCGCGGCAGCGGTCGCCGCGCGCCGGCGCACCGGGCGCTACGCGATCCGCTTCCCCGCCGTGTCGACGGTGCAGGTCGCCGCCGGCTCGGGGACCTCCTGGCTGCGCCATGTCCCGGCTGCGCTCGCGCTCGCGGCGGTCGCGGCGCTCGCGCTCGCCCTCGCCCGACCGCACGTCACCTACGGCGCGGCGGTGGGCGACGGGGCGGTGATGCTCGTGACCGACCACTCCGGGTCGATGGCCTCGAACGACGTTTCGCCGACCAGGCTGGCCGCCGCCGAGCGGGCCGCCAACACCTTCATCGACGAGCAGCCGAGCGGCGTGCGCATCGGGGCGATCGCCTTCTCGAGCTCACCCGACGCCGTCCAGGCGCCGGTGGCCGACCACAGCGCGGCACGCGCGATCATCGACGGACAGGCTGCGGGGGGCGGGACCGCCACGGGGGACGCGCTGGCGCTGGCGCTCCAGCTCCTCCATGGCGCGACTCCGAAGCACCCGCCCGCGGCGATCGTGCTCCTCTCAGACGGGGCGGCGAACGCGGGCGTGAACGTTCTCACCGTCGCGCAGCAGGCGGCGCAGGAGAAGATCCCGATCTACACGGTTGCCCTCGGCACCCCCAACGGGACGCTGGCCAACCCTGACCCCTTCTTCCCGCCGATTTCAGTCCCCCCCGATCCCCAGCTCATGCAGCAGATCGCCCAGCTCTCGGGCGGGCGTGCCTTCAACGCACAGACCGCCGATCAACTCAGTTCGATCTACCAGCGCCTCGGCGGCCAGCTCGGTGTCGTGAAGCGCCAGCGCGAAGTCACCTCGGAGTTCGCCATCGGCGGGCTGGTGCTCCTGGTGCTGGCGGCGGTGGGGTCGGCACGGTGGGTCGGGCGGCTGCCGTAGCGGGGGTGCGACACGGTGGCCGATCGCGTCACGATGGCCCTGCCATGAGCCCGCCCCGCAACCTGGTCAACCTCAGCGGCGTTGCCAAGGAGTACTCGACGCGGACAGTCCTCGGCGACGTCACGCTCGGGATCACGGCCGGTGAGCGAATCGGCGTGGTCGGGCGCAACGGCGAGGGCAAATCGACCCTGCTGCGCCTGATCGCAGGCGTCGAGCTTCCAGACGTCGGTGCGGTGACGCGCGTCGGCGACCTGGGCATCGCGATGCTCGCCCAGGGTGACGAGCTCCGCGAGAACGCCACCATCCGCGACGAGCTCGTGGGAGACCGCGCCGAGCACGAGTGGGCAGGCGACCGCGGCTTCCGCGAGGTGCTGGGCGGATTGCTGGGCGGCGTCGAGCTGAGCCGCTTCCACCACGGTCTCGACACCGTGATCGGGTCGTTGTCGGGAGGCGAGCGTCGCCGCGTCGCGCTCTCGAGGCTGTTGCTCGATGCGCCGGAGCTTCTGCTCCTCGACGAGCCGACGAACCATCTCGACGTCGAGGCGATCTCTTGGCTGGCTGGGCACCTGGCCGCCAGGCGGGGTGCGATGGTCGTCGTCACCCACGACCGCTGGTTCCTCGACGCCGTGTGCACGGCCACCTGGGAGGTCGCCGACGGGGCCATCCACCAGTATGAGGGCGGCTACGCCGCCTATGTTCTGGCGCGAGCCGAACGCGAGCGCCAGCACGCGGCGCGCGAAGATCGTCGACGTCAGCTGCTACGCAAGGAGCTCGCGTGGCTGCGGCGGGGCCCGCCCGCGCGGACCACGAAACCGAAGTTCCGGATCGAATCCGCGAACGCGCTGATCGCCGACGAGCCGCCCGCGCGCGACCGCACCGAGCTGCTCCGCTTCGCCACAGCCCGCCTCGGGGACAAGGTCCTCAACGCCGTCGACGTCTCGCTTGCCTTCGACGGCGCCGAGGTGCTCCGGCACGTAACGTGGCGGCTCGGCCCGGGCGATCGCGTGGGGCTCGTGGGCGTCAACGGATCGGGGAAGACAAGCCTGCTCAAGCTCCTCGGCGGCGAGCTTCCCCCGAGCGCTGGGTCGATTGGCCGCGGCGCCACCGTGCGACTCGCCCACCTCTCGCAGGACACCGCCGAGCTGCCCGGGGACCTGCGGGTGCTCGAATCGCTCGAGGAAGTACGCGGCCACGCCACTTTGGGCGACGGACAGGAGATCACCGCCGGCATGCTCGTCGAGCGCTTCGGCTTCCGCGGCGACCGGGCGCGGACGCTGGTGCGCGACCTCTCCGGCGGCGAACGCCGCCGGCTCCAGCTCATGCGCCTGCTGATGGCAGAACCCAACGTCCTCCTCCTCGACGAGCCCACCAACGACCTCGACATCGACACCCTCACGGCGCTCGAGGACCTGCTCGACAGCTGGCTGGGCACGCTTGTGGTCGTCAGCCATGACCGGTATTTCGTCGAGCGCGTGTGCGACGACGTGTTCGCTCTGGCGGGGGACGGCGGGATCCGGCACCTCCCGGGTGGGATCGAGCAGTATCTGGAGCTGTGGCGAGCGCGCTCGCAAGCCGGCCCTCGCGGGTCGGCCGCGGAGAGCGCCGGCGCCCCCGGCGCTACCCCAGGCGCGGCACGACGCGCGGCGAGCAAGGAGATCCAGCGCGTCGAACGAGCGCTCGACCGCCACGCCGAGCGCGAGCGCGCGCTCCACGAACAGATGTCGGCGAGCGCCACCGATCACGCCCGGCTGAGCGAGCTCACGGCCGAGCTCGAGGCGCTGGTGACCGAGCGAGAGCGACTCGAGGCTGCGTGGCTCGAGACGGCGGCGGCGCTCGAGGGCGTGACCGACTTTCGCTAGGGTTCGAGACGTGGCACCGTGGGACGTCACCTACACCGGGCTCCGCACCCGGCAGCCGGAGTACGGCCACGGCGGCCCGCTCGTCGTGGGAGTCACGCGCGACGGCGAGCGCCGCAACCTCGAGCTCGACGATGAACGGCTCATCGACGCCGAGTTCGAATGGGGCTACGAGGGCGCGGGTCCACGGCGCCTGGCGGTCGCGCTCCTCAACGACTTCCTCCGACGCAAGGTCGACCTGACCGTAAGCAACGACTTCCTGCACGATGTCGTGTCGCATCTGCCCGGTGAGTTCGAGCTCACGGGCGCGGAGATTGCCGAGTGGCTGAGCGCGAGAAGCGCGTCGGGGTCCATCGCCTAGCTTGTGCCGTGGACGTCATGCTCGCGATAGCAAGCCGACGCGAGGTTCGCGAGTACGTGGATCGCGCCATTCCCGAAGAGGCGACGCGAAGGATCCTCGCAGCGGGCCGGATCTCCGGAAGCTCCAAGAACCGCCAGCCATGGCGATTCCTCGTGGTCGAAGACCCGGAGCGGCGAGACCGGGTAGCCGAGTCCGTCTACGCGCCCGACAATGTCCGCGGCGGCGCGCTCGTCATCGCGATCGCGGTGAGTGGCAAGGGGCCGACGAGCTTCGACGCCGGCCGGGCCGCGCAGAACATGATGCTCGCCGCCTGGAACGACGGGATCGGCGCGTGCCCGAATGGCATCGCCGAGGCCGAGGCGATGCAGGATGCGCTAGGGCTCGCCGAACGCGAGAGCGTCGTGACCGTCCTCACCTTTGGTTACCCAGCGCGCCGGCGTGACCCGGCGCGCCACTCACCGGAGGAGTGGATCGCGCGCGCCGACCGCAAGCCGCTCGACGAAGTCGTCGAGCGCCTGTAGCGGTCGAGTCGAGAACGGTCGCAGCCTCGTTGCCCAGAGCGCCGACCGAGGAGCCCGGAGTGGCTTCTGCCGCCACGCGAGCGAGCAGCCCAGCTCGCGGGCTTCGAACCCGAAGAGCTCGTCGAGATCCTGGTCCAGCCGTACCCGCCCGGGTCGACGATCGGATGGCATCGAGACGCACCGATGTTCGGGACCGTCCTTGGCATCTCGCTGCGGGTCTCGGCTCGGCTCCGGTTCCGGCGCGGCAAGGGTGAGGAGCGTCGCGCGTCGGAGGTACCGCTTGAGCCCCGGTCCGGTTATGTGCTCGCGGGAGAGGCGCGGAGGTCCTAGGAGCACTCAATTCCGCCACGAAGGAGTTGCGAGTTGCGATACTCGATCACCTTTCGCACGCTCCGGTGAAGTGCCTTGTGCGTTACTCCCGGGCGCGCTACCGTGACAACTCTCGTCATGCAGCTCAGAACCAAGCAACACCTCATCACCGTGAGCGTCGTTCGACGCCCGCGTCGTGCTGCCTAGCTTCCTGAGCGAATCAGTCATGCGCGGGCTCCGCGCGCGACGACCAACTCAATAGCGAGCCCTTCTAGCTCAGCGGAAAGAGCGCGCGCCCGCGGCGCGCGAGGTCGGAGGTTCGACTCCTCCGGAGGGCATGCCATGGGCACAAACGACAACAACACAAGAGCAGACCTGCAGCTGACGCCGGGCGGCGTGCGGCGAACCCCGCACGACTTCCGCACCGATGCGCTGCCGCGCGCGCTGTTCGTCGCGGAAGTGGTCGCGCACGGCCTCTCGCACATGACGCAGGACAGCTTTCGCGGGCTCACACCGCCCGCGAAGCTGTCGGAGCTCGCGAGCGCAGTCCTCGTCCGAGCCGACCACGAAGCCGACGAGGTCGAGGCGTTCCTGCGCCTTCCGGGCGGCGAGCTGGCCCTCGTCGACACCGGCCATGGTCACGTCAGGATCGAAGTGGCAAGCGACACGCGCCAAGCGGCGAATACTGCCGCGAAAACGCTGCGCGCCGCGCTCGAGACCGGTCCGCCCGTCGCCGACCGGGTGTCGGTCGCCTTCTGGATGCGCGGCGAATGGGGCGGCGATGTCCGCCACCGCGACATTGACTGTGAGCGATTCGACGAGATCGCCGAGAACTACGCCGCTCCCGTCCGGGACGCCCTCCAGCGGCTGATCGACGCGCGGGCACATCCTCGGGCAGGGCACGCGAACGCTGCTCCTTATCACCACCCAACGAGCCCGTCAAGCGGCTGCACCCGGCAGCGCGCCGCCCAGGACGCTGCCTGGCCGACATCGAGTTCACCGCGTTGTCGGTGGCCG
>JALYZL010000168.1 GCA_030948875.1 Actinomycetota bacterium | reverse complement strand
AGGGCGCCGACGAGGTGTTCGGCGGTTACGCCCACTACACGGCGGCGGCCTTCCTCGACCGGCTCACCGAGCGGCGTCCGTCGGCGAGCGTGGCCCGCGCCGGGCTTGACGCAGCGCGGGCCGGTTGGCGCGCGAGCTCGGCGCGCGGTTTTCTCCGCGACGTCGGGGTCGTCGCCGTGCCGGCCGTGGCTGACTGGCAATCTCGCCGCTCGACGCTCCGCGGCGCGCTCGCGAACGGCCGGGTTGGACGCTCGGGCCGGGGGGGTGCGAGCGTTCTTGCCGGTGGCCGGTTCGAACGGCGCCTCGGTTCGGACTTCTCACGCGACCTCCTGCCCGCCTTCCTGCAGTACGGCGACGCGGTGAGCATGGCCCATTCGATCGAGACGCGGCTGCCCTTCCTCGACTACCGGCTGGTGGAGTACGGGATGGCGCTGCCGCCTCCCGCGCGGATCTCCGCCGGTGAGACCAAGCACCTTCTGCGCAGCCATCTGCGCCACGCCGGGCAGCACGAGATCGCCGATCGCCGGGGCAAGCGTGGTTACCCGACGCCGGCTCACCAGTGGCTGGCCGCAGACGGAGGAGCGATCCTGCGCGAGGTGCTCCTCGACCCGGGTGCGCGGGTGGCGAGGATGACCGACCCACCTCGTGTTGCCCACATGATCGACCGGCATGTAGCGGGGAGCTACGCGGGCGGCGACGCGCTCTATAGCCTGCTCGCCACCGAGCTCTGGTGGCAGCAGGTCACGCCATAGGCTCGGGGCACTCAGAGCCGCCCGGTAAGCGCTCGCTTCAGCTCATCGGCCAGACGCAGGGCGAGCGCCACCAGGGTGAAGGTCGGGTTGGCGTAGCCGCCCGTGGCAAAGACGGAGCTCCCGGCGATGTAGAGGTTCTCGACCGAGTGCACGCAGCATTGGCGGTCGACGACCCCGGTGGTCGGTTCGGCCGACATCCGGGTCGTGCCCATGTGGTGGGGGCCGCCGATGATCTTCTCCTCCCAGCCCGCCTCGGGCGCGATCACGTGTCCCGCGGAGGTGCGCCGAACGTCGAGGTCGAGGTGAGCGATCCAGCCGAGGATGCTCGCCGTGTCGAGCTCGCCGATCCGCCAGTCGAGTCGGGGCTGGGGGAGACCGAGCTCGTCCCTGCGGTCGCTGAGCGAGATCCGGCTCGACGGGTCGGGCGCCTGCTCGGCGCGCGCGTAGAGCGAGAGCAGTTGGCCGCGTTCCGAGCCCGAGGTCGCTGCATCCCGCGCCCGCGCGGCGCGGGAGGCCTGCCAGGTCTCGAGCATCCGCGCCGTGTTCCAGGCGCGATCAGCGCCGCCTTTGAGCTTCGCGGCCGCCGCTTCGTTGACGCCCCGGAGCCTCAGATAGGCCCGCGCCGGGGCCGTGCGCAGGGCCGGATTCCATTCGACGAACGGAGTGCCGTAGACGTAGGCTCGGTCCTCGATCCCGATCGAGCAGGCCAGGAGCCGGTGTCGGAGCTGAGCATCGGCGGTGGCGGCCAGGAGGCCGCGAACGTGTCGGCCCTGATATATGGCCTTGCGGTGGAAGTCACGATTGATCGGGCGCCCGTTCGCCTTGAGGTGCCCGGCGGGCACGTGGAGGTGCTCCATGAAGAACCGGCCGACCAGGTCGTGCTCGTTGCCCACTCCGGCGGGCCGGGTCCGGCGCGAGAGGAGCAGGAGCCGCGCATTCTCGATCGCTCCGGCGGCGAGGACGACGGCGCGACCGTGCACCTGGAACGAGCGCCCGTTGAGGGTTTGCACCGATACGGCCTCGACGCGGTTGCCATCGGGATCGGTCAGGAGCTCGGTGACATTGGAGTGGAGGAGCAGGGTGACGTCGTCGTCGCGGACGATGCGTTCTCGGTAGGCGAGGCCGAAGTTGGTCTCGGGGCTGAACTGGACGATCGCGCTCTCGAAACTCGAGTCCGGCATGTCGAACGGCCGCGGCATCCCGACCGGCCAGGCCGCCGCGTCGAAGCGCGAGGTGGGGAGCTGGAGAAGCTCGGCTGCACCGGGGTAAAACGGCTCGAGCTCGGCCTCGTCGATCGGCCAGCCGCTCCACGGCAGCCAGTCGCGCCGGGCGAAGTCGATCGGGTCAAGCGGCCGGCACCATCCGCCCCAGTGGTTGCTGCTACCCCCGAACTGCCGGTAGCGGCACGCGTCGAGCCGGTAATAGGGGATGCCGACGCTCTCGCCCCCGTCGAGACGCTGGGTGCGCAGGTCGGGAGTGAAGCCGCCGCCATCGATCAGGCAGATCGACAGCCCTGAGCCCCGCAGTCGATCGACGATGCTGATGCCGGCCGGCCCAGCGCCGACAGCGACGAGATCCGCCGTGAGCCGGGCTCCGTCGTCGACCTGACGCCCGTCGATCACCACCCGCGTACGTTACCGCTCGTCCCCTACGGGCAGGACGGGTTCGCCTGGCTTGCCCCGTGGCTATACTTCCTGAAGTGATGGGTGGCGAGCTGCTTCAGAACCGGCCCTGCGGGGGCCGTTACGGCGATCTCGTCCAGTCGATCGGAAATACGCCGTTGATCGAGCTCAAGCGACTGAGTCCGAAGCCCGGCGTGCGCCTGTGGGCCAAACTCGAGTCCCGCAACCCGACCGGGTCGGTCAAGGACCGCGTCGCCCGATCGATGATCGAGGACGCCGAGGCCCGGGGCGCGATCAGGCCCGGTCAGACGATCCTCGAGCCTACCTCGGGCAACACGGGGATCTCGCTGGCGATGATCTGCTCGCGCAAGGGCTATCCGCTCAAGGTCGTGATGCCCGACAACGTCACTCCCGAGCGCACCCAGCTTCTGAAGATGTATGGGGCCGAGATCGTCTACTCGGAGGGCTCGAAGGGGTCCAACGGGGCCGTCG
>JALYZL010000156.1 GCA_030948875.1 Actinomycetota bacterium | reverse complement strand
GACGAGGAAAAGATCAAGCTGGAGGTGGAGTAGTGGCGACTCCCGAGATAGTGACTCCCGAGCCCCAAGTCCTTACTGAGAACGAGAAGCTCGGCAACATCAACTCCGATTACACCGAGCGCTACGGTTTCCACGACGCCGAGAACTACCTGTATAAGGCGCCGAAGGGGCTGACCCGTCAGACCGTGGAGATGATCTCCGACTTCAAGTCAGAGCCCGAGTGGATGCGGGAGTTCCGCCTCAAGGCGCTCGACCACTTCCTCGCGCGCAAGCAGCCCACCTGGGGCTCGCCGATGCTGGCCGAGGTCGACTACGACAACATTCGCTACTTCGTCCGCGCCTCGGAGACGCCGAGCCGCTCGTGGGACGACGTCCCCGAGGACGTCAAGCGCACGTTCGATCGCCTGGGCATCCCCGAGGCGGAGCGGAAGTTCCTCTCCGGCGTCGGCGCCCAGTACGAGTCCGAAGTCGTTTACCACCAGGTCCACAAGGACCTTGAGGCGCAGGGCGTGATCTTCACCGACATGGACACGGCGCTGCGCGAGCACGAGGACCTCGTCCGCAAGTACTTCGCGACGATCATCCCGCCCAACGACAACAAGCTCGCGGCGCTCAACTCCGCCGTGTGGTCGGGCGGCTCGTTCGTCTACGTGCCCGAAGGCGTGCACGTGGAGATGCCGCTCCAAGCGTACTTCCGCATCAACACGGAGAACATGGGCCAGTTCGAGCGGACCCTGATCATCGCCGAGCCCGGTTCCTACGTGCACTACGTCGAGGGCTGCACGGCCCCCACCTACAGCTCGGACTCGCTGCACTCGGCGGTCGTCGAGCTCATCGCCCAGCCCGGCGCGCGGATTCGCTACACCACGGTCCAGAACTGGTCGATGAACGTCTTCAACCTCGTCACCAAGCGCGCGGTCGCCTACGAGGACGCGACGGTCGAGTGGGTCGACTGCAACCTCGGCTCCAAGCTGACGATGAAGTACCCGAGCATCTACCTGATGGGCGAGCGTGCCCACGGCGAGGTGCTATCGATCGCCTTCGCAGGCGCGGGCCAGCACCAGGACGCTGGCGCCAAGATCGTCCACGCGGCTCCGAACACGACCTCGAACATCTTCGCCAAGTCGATCTCCAAGGACGGCGGGCGCGGCTCCTACCGGGGTTTGCTCGAGGTCGCCAAGGGCGCCCACGGCGCCAAGTCGAAGGTGGTGTGCGACGCGCTCCTCCTCGACGAGCATTCGCGCTCTGACACCTACCCGACGATCCGCATTGGCGAGAACGACGTCGATGTCGGTCACGAGGCGACCGTGTCGAAGGTCGGCGATGACCAGCTCTTCTACCTGCGCTCGCACGGCATCCCCGAGGAAGAGGCGTCGAAGCTGATCGTCAACGGCTTCATCGAGCCGATCACCAAGGAGCTGCCGATGGAGTACGCGGTCGAGATGAACCGGCTGATCGAGCTCCAGATGGAGGGCTCCATTGGCTAGCCTCGCTGAACGCGAGCCCGAGTTCCTGACGGCGCGCCGAGAGCGCGCCGCTCGTTTGACCGAGACCCTTCCGCTGCCCAATTTCAAGGGCACCGCGGGCTGGGAGTTCACGGACATCTCGGCCCTGGATCTGGGCGCCTACGCACCAGCACCGGAAACGGCCAACGGTGCCGCGCCCGACCGGCTCTTCGCCCTCGAAGGCGCCACCGAGCTTCGCCAGGTCGACGCCGCCGAGGCGACGCTGACCGGTGCCGAGTTGCCCGCCGGTGTGATCGTCGGCTCGCTCGAGCTCGCGGCCCGCGAGCACCCCGAGCTCGTCGAGCAACACCTCGGCAGCCTTGTCTCCGGCGATGATCTGTTCGTCGCCCGCAACGAAGCGGGCTTCCACGGGGGCGCGTTCCTGTACGTGCCCTCGGGCGTCGCGCTCGAGCATCCGATTCTCCTCACCCAGATCCAGAGCGCCGACCACACCGAGCTGCAGCGCCGCACCCTCGTGGTGATCGAGGCGGGAGCGCAGGCCGAGGTGTGGGAGCAGTACCTGTCGGCCTCCGAGGAGGTCGAGGGCGTGTTCAACACCGTGGTCGAGCTCGTCATCTCAGACAACGCCCGGCTGCGCTACTTGTGCGGCCAGGATCTGTCCGAGCGCAGCTGGATCTTCGGCTCTCAGCGGGCCGAGGTGGGCCGTGATGGTTCGCTTGAGTGGGTTGCCTTCGGATTCGGCTCGACCGGTGGGCGAGTGCGGATGGACACCCGGCTGGGCGGCCCGGGTGCCGACGCTCGTGTGACCGGCGCCTACGCGAGCCATGCGCGCCAGCACATCGACTTCGACACCACCCAGGAGCACGCGGCCCCCAACACGACTTCCGACCTCGCCTTCCGCGGCGTCCTTCAGGGCCGCTCGACGGCGGTGTGGAGGGGAAATATCATCGTCGACCCGGGCGCGCAGAAGACCGATGCCTTCCAGGAGTCGCGCAACCTGTTGGTGTCCAAGCGCGCCCACGCGGACGCGATCCCCGGTCTCGAGATCCAGGCCAACGATGTTCGCTGCACGCACGCGGCGGCCGTTGCCCAGCTCGACGTCGACCAGATCTTCTACCTGCGCTCGCGCGGCCTGCGCGACGACGTCGCCAAGCGCCTGGTGATCGAAGGCTTCCTCTCGGCCCTCACCGAGCGCTTCGAGCAGGGCCCGCTGCGCGAGATGCTCCACGGGGCGCTCGAGCGGCGTCTCGGAATCATCCTCGCCAGCTAGGCGGGAGTCCGCCGGCGCGAGGCCGAGCTCGTGGCGGGCGCGGCCGGCGGCGTACGATGCACGCGCGATGGCACGAGGACCGGCACCGATGATCCCCCTCGGTTACGGCAAGTTCGTCCGCGCCGACCGGGTGTACGCGCTGGTGCCGCTCGAAGGCTCACAGCGCGGCGATCGCCGGCGCACGCTCGTTCACGTGGAGGGGATCGAGGCGCCGCTCGTCGCCTCGCGCTCGGAGCGCGCGCTCGCCGAGGACGTGGCCGTGGCCCTGGGTCAGGAGCCGCCGGGCGGTCGCCGCGGCGACCCGCGACTGGCCGGGCAGGAAGCGCTGTTCTGAGCGAGACCTACGCGCCGAGCCCGGCTGCTCGAAGGCGGACACGAAAACGAGGACAATGGTGATCATGCGCCGACCATAATTCCGGCGCGTGCGGGCGCCAAGCTGCTCGCGTGGCCCGTTCTTCACACCACGGGGCCGCTGCCCGGTGCCGGCGGATCGCCCGGTGCCGGCGACCGGCCGCCTCCGGCGTCGGGGGCGCGGATCCACTCAACGATACGCCCGCCGACGATGACGAAGTTAGTGCGTGCGAGCCCGCCGGTGCCCGCCCCGCACGCTCCGTCCGCTCCGACTCGATTGGTCAGGCGGAACAATGCGCTGACGAAGCGCCCGCGACGGTCGGCCGAGATGAGTACGGCGCCGCAAGGGAGGCTCGCGTTCGCGAGCCGCGCCTGCGCCTCGGTGTGAATCGCGATCGCGTCGGCCGGGCCGTTGATGAACTCGCTCGGCAGGGCGAAGTAGCGAGCCGCGGTGTTCAGGTCGCCGCGGCGCAGGGCGGTGGACCAGGCGCGGATCACGCCCACGGCGGCCGCGTCGGCCGCCGTCCGGGCGCCCGCGCTCGCGGATGTGTGGCGGGCGCTCGATCCGCATCCGGTGCCGATGATCGCCATTCCGGCCACCGCCACCGCCACCAGCCACCGCGACCTGACCGTTGCCATCTCACCAGGATCATGGCAGCTTGCTCGGCACCCACCTGCCGATCAGGGATTTCACCTACGGCACCCGGCTAGACGCACGCGCCGGTAGGCTCTCGACCGCAATGAGGCTGGCGACCTTCCGAGCCCCTGGACGCGAGGAGCCGATCTCCGGAGAGGTGCGGGGTGACGACGTGATCGCCTTCTCCGACGGCTCCACCGTGTGTGAACGGCTTGCCTCGGGCGACGGGACCGCCGCCGACGGCGAGCGCTGGCCGCTCGAGGAGGTCTCCCTGCTGGCGCCGGTGCCCGACCCGGGCTCGATCTATTGCATCGGACTCAACTACGCCAAGCACGCCGCCGAGACGGGAGCCGACCCGCCGGAGCGCCCGATCGTCTTCGTTAAGGTGCGGGGCGCCGTCGCTCCGCCCGGAGGGCC
Source organism: Actinomycetota bacterium (assembly GCA_030948875.1). GTDB lineage: Bacteria > Actinomycetota > Thermoleophilia > Solirubrobacterales > Solirubrobacteraceae > Palsa-465. The sequence continues at coordinate 12,395 of JALYZL010000156.1, read as the reverse complement.
GATCCGCTGCCCGGCGGTGGTGCGCAGGCTCGACTACGAGGGCGAGATGGTGGTGGTGATCGGTGCCGCGGGCGCGATCGGAGGGTATTGCGTGGCCGACGATGTCAGCGCCCGCGATCTGCAGAAGCGCGAGCCCCAGTGGACCCGCGCCAAGGGCGCCGACACGTTCTGCCCCTACGGGCCGTGGATCACCACCGTGGACGAGGTTCCCTCGGCGGCGGATCTACTCCTGCGCACGTGGGTGAACGGCGAGTTGCGCCAGGACACGCGCACCTCGGACCTGATCTTTGGTCCTCAGGAGCTCGTCGACTTCATCGCGGAGACGTGCACGCTGATGCCCGGAGACGTGATCCTCACCGGCACCCCGAGCGGCGTCGGGATGAGCATGGACCCGCCGCGGTTCCTCCAGTCCGGGGACGTGATCCGGATCGAGATCGAGGACCTCGGCGCGATCGAGCATCGGGTGGCGTAGACGCGCTGACCTTGGCGCTTGCGTCCAACTTAGTGCCATGAGATACTAAGTCCTTCGTACTACCCGATACCAAAAGTTCCTAGCCCGTCCAGCCGTCCCGCGAGAGGTGACCTCAATGCCGGAGCCAGCCCACGTCCTCGTCGTTGCCCACCAGACCGCCTCGACCCCGGCCCTGATGGATGCCGTGCGCTCGCGCGCCGAGCGTAGCCCCGCGACCTTCCATCTCGTCGTCCCTCAGCGCCCGCACGGCATGCACAAGTTCGTCGACCCGAGCGACGATGGACTCGACGCGGCCAAGGCGGCACTTACCGATGCGCTCCCCAAGCTGAGCGCCGCCGCCGGCGCCGAAGTAACCGGGACTGTGGGCGACCCCGAGCCGCTGATGGCGATCCACGACGCGGTCAACCTCGGCAACTACGACGAGATCATCATCTCCACGCTCCCGCGCCGGATGTCGAAGTGGCTGCACCTCGATCTCGTGAGTAAGGCCCGCGGGGTCGGCCTTCCCGTCACCCACGTCGAGGCCCAGCATGCGCTCGAAGCGGATCGCGCCGATAGCCACGCGGTCGCCTCGGCGCCGTAGATGCTGACGGGGACGCGGCGCGGGCGCCGGGGCGCGGCCTCAGGGCGCGCTAGTGGTGCGCGAGGACGCGGTCGATGAGGCCGTATTCGACTGCCTCATCGGCCTTGAAGAACCGGTCGCGCTCCATGTCGGTGTGAACCTGCTCGAGCGGCTGGCCCGTGTGCTGGGCGTAGATCTGATCGATCCGTTCGCGGATCTTGAGGATCTCCCGGGCATGGATCTCGATATCCGTCGACTGACCCTCGAAGCCGGCTGACGGCTGGTGGATGAGGATCCGGCTGTTAGGCAGAGCGAAACGCTTGCCCTTCGTGCCCGCCGTGAGGAGCAGCGATCCCATCGACATCGCCACCCCCATGCAGATCGTCTGGATCTCGGGTTTGACGAAGTTCATCGTGTCGTAGATCGCCAGCCCGGCGTAGATCGAACCGCCGGGAGAGTTGACATAGATCGAGATGTCCTTGTCGGGGTCCTGGGACTCGAGATGGAGGAGCTGGGCGACGACCAGGTTCGCGATCTGCTCGTCGATCGGCGTGCCCAGGAAGATGATCCGCTCGTTGAGGAGGCGGCTGTAGATGTCGAATTCGCGCTCGCCGCGGGCGGTGCGCTCGATGACCATGGGGACGAGTGGCATGACATGAACCCTACGGCACGACGACCGTCGGCCGCCGTACGACATCGGCGGGCGCGTTGCCCGAACGGTTGAGAACGGCCCGGCATGCGGCTAGCGTTAGAGGTCGGCATGGTCCCCCTGAACGTTCCCAACGTCCTCACGGTGATCCGCATCCTGCTCGTCCCGGTGCTCGTGGTCGCCCTGCTCGATAAGACGCACGGCGGCGACCTGCTCGCCGCCATCGTCTTCGCGGTCGCCTCGCTCACCGACGCCATCGACGGCTATCTGGCGCGCGCGCGCAATTCGATCACCACCTTCGGCAAGCTCATGGACCCCATCGCCGACAAGCTCCTGATCATCGCCGCCCTCGTCGCCCTCGTCTCGCTGAACCGCGTCCAGGCCTGGGTGGCGATGGTGATCATCGCCCGAGAGTTCGCGGTGACCGCTCTGCGCATGGCCGCCACCCAGCAGGGCGTCGTGCTGGCGGCAGGCCCGTTCGGCAAGGCGAAGACGATGGTCCAAGTGGTCACGGTGATGGCCTTGATCGTCGTGCCCGGGCATCCCGTCTGGGTCTCGCTGCTCGTGTACCTGACGGTGGCGATCACCGTGTTCTCGGGCGCTGACTACTTCTTCGGTCTGCGGCGGCGGATCTCAGAGCTCGACCGCACGCGCGCGGACCGAGCCGGCGCCTGAGCAGGGGCCCGAGCCGCGAGGGCTCAGGCCGCGCCGTCGAGCCAGGCGCGGCGGCTCGTGTGCTCGACCGCCGGCATGCCCGACGCGAGCTCGCGGCGGATCTCCCCCAGCGTGCCAAAGCGCTCGGCGATGACGTTGTGCTGGTGGATGGTCTCAAGGTTGAGCTGGTGCGCCGAAACGAACGCCCGGTCGTCGAGGCCGGGGAACGCCTCGACCACCCCTCTGATCATCTCCCGGACGCAGTCCTCGACGAAGCGGGGCCGGCGATGGGCCTTCTCGACGACCGCGGCTTCGTCGCTGCGCTTCATCAGCTCGTAGATCTCCGAAGACATTGACTGCTCGACGATCTCGAGCAGAGTCGCGGCATCAATCTCGTCGTCGCACGATTCCGTGAAGCCGATGTTGAGCGTGCCCAGGCCGCGCTGATTGTGGGTGGCCACCGGGACGGCTTCGATGATCCGCTCGATCTCCTCGGCATCGAACCCCTCGCCGGCCAGGCGCTCGCGCGCGGCGCCCGCGACCAGCTCCTGGGCACACGGGCAGGCGGTGATGCCCTGGGCGGTGACCCCGGTCATTCGCCGGGTGCCGAGCTCGGAGGCCACCGCCGCGCCGTGCAGGGTGTAGAGCTCCTGCGTCCGAATGCCCGACACGGGGGCCGGCTTGTGCTCGGGGAAGCGCGCCTCGACGCTGACTTCCGCCCGCCGCGCATCCTGGCGCGCGCGCACGAGCTGGGCGATGTGCTCCGCCAGCGTCTCCGCCTTGAACGCCACCTCGCCGAGCACGACCTCGCCGATCGCCTCGTTGACGACCTCCTCGAAGCGCGACATGTGCGCGCCCTTCTGCTTGGGCCCGAGATCGACGACGCACTCGAAGCGCGCCGAGAAGAGCTGCTCGGTCCCGTTCTGGCGCAGGTGGATGACCTTCTCGAGACCGGTGACGCCGACGCGGGAGATGCTGAGCTGAACGGCCGGAAGCTGCGCCTGGACGTCGATTGCGGAGGGGCTGAAGGGTCGGCTGGAGAACATCGTCTGTTACAGGGTAAAGAGGGCGGGCCGCGGCCGGGAGCCGACTTAGTGCGTCATGCATCGATCTCCTCCGATTTTGTGGTATCAATTCGTCGGAAAGGGATTTGAGAGAGGTTCGGCCCTAACAGGCCGGCCATTGGTCATGTACCGAAGGAGCTCAGGGGACTGTGAGCGATAAAGGCCTGATTCTGTTGAGCGACGACGCTCCCATCGTGGAGCTCGACGAGCTGCGACCGCTGATCGCGGAGGGACACGAGCGGGGGTTCCTGACCTTCGACCAGATCGCCTCCTGTTTGGAAGAAGTCGAGGTGACCAAGGAGCAGCTCGAGGAACTGCACGCCTACCTCGACGAGCAGGGCATCGAGGTCGTCCAGGAGGAAGACGGGCGTGCCGCAACCTCGGAGAGCGGCCGGGTCGAAGCGTCGGTCGTGCATGCGGTCGAGCCCCGCGTCGAGGCTGGCAAGCGCACCGAGCTCGATCTCACCGTCGAGCCGAGCCTCGACTCGCTCCGGCTCTACCTGCGCTCGATCGGTCGCGTCCACCTGCTCACCGCCGACCAAGAGGTGACGCTCGCGCAGCGCATCGAGCGCGGCGACATGGCCGCCAAGCAGCAGATGATCGAGGCGAACCTACGCCTCGTCGTCTCCATCGCCAAGAGCTACCTGGGACGCGGCCTGACCTTCCTCGACCTGATCCAGGAGGGCTCGCTCGGACTCATCCGCGCCGTCGAGAAGTTCGACTATCGCCGCGGCTACAAGTTCTCGACCTACGCAACCTGGTGGATCCGCCAAGCGGTGACCCGCGCCATCGCCGACAAGGGCCGCACGATCCGGATCCCCGTGCACATGGTCGACAGGCTCAACAAGGTCGTCCACGTCGAGCGCCAGCTCGTCCAGCAGCTCGGCCGCGAGCCAACGCCCGAGGAGATCGCCGTCGAGCTCGAGACGACCTCGCGGGAGGTCCGCGACATCCTTCGCATGGCCCAGCAGCCGGTTTCCCTCGAGAAGCCGATCGGCGAGGAGGAGGACTCCGAGCTCGGGGACTTCGTCCAGGACCAGACGGCGGAGTCGCCCTTCGAGCTTGCCTCAGAGCACTTGCGGCGCGAGAACCTCCGCCGCGCCCTCGCGGCGCTTCCCGAGCGCGAGCGCGAGGTCATCGAGCTGCGCTTCGGACTCACCGGCGAGCGTCCCTACACCCTCGAAGAGGTCGGCCGCGCCTTCAACGTCACGCGCGAGCGAATCCGCCAGATCGAGAACCACACGCTGAAGAAGCTCGAAGCGTTGCCGGAGGCGCAGCGCCTCCGCGACGCCGGGTAACCGGCTGGCGCCGATTACCTTGGGAGTTCGGCGGCACCGAACTCCCGGATAGCTTTCGCGTCGCGCTAGCTACACTGCACGCCCTCGCGGCGGGATTCCCGAGCGGTCAAAGGGGTGTGGCTGTAAACCACATGGCTCTGCCTTCCCAGGTTCGAATCCTGGTCCCGCCATCGTCGTCATGCCCGACACGCCGGGCTCGCGCACCGCACCCGCGAGCTAAACGCCCCCAATTCCGCCTAACTTCGGCTCTCAGATCAGATATCAGGCCCAACTCTCTATGGAGGGCATTCGCTTCCTCGTCCGGTCGAACGCCCCGACGGGCTGTCATCGCGGCGGCGGTGCTCTTGTCGTCGACGGGCGGCCGGAAAGTCTCCGCGAGCGAGCGACTCGGCGCTCGGCTCGAATCTGACAAGCGACCAAGAGAGAGCCCGGTGACGGGCTCGAACCGTCGACCTCATCCTTACCATGGATGCGCTCTACCAACTGAGCTAACCGGGCTTGCCGTCAGCGATTCTAGTCCCCACGCGGGAGCCGAGCGTGTCCTCGGGCATCATGGCTGACGACGACCGAGCTTAGAGTTCCGCGAAATCCTGCTGCCACCGCGGATCCTCCTGCTCAATGCGACTGAGCGCCTCTTCGAGCAGGCCGCGCTTGCGCCGCATCCGCCGCAACTCCTGACCTCGACCATCAACGGCGGCTCGCAGCGCGTCGACGTCCGCGCCTTGCGCTCCGCGCAGCCGTTACGAGCGTCGCAGCCATCGTCTCAGCCGGATTCTCGCACGGTTCACGTTCGACTCGACGAACACGCAGAGGGTGACCTCGCGCTGGCTCCGCAACGAAGGACATGACGACTCGGACTCCATCCGACTGGCGCGACACGAAGCAGCGGAACGCCGGCGCCGGCGCTCCGCCTTGCGGGCTGAGGCGCAGACGGTTGGCGCCGACCCCGACGACCTAGCCGAGCCCCGGCGGGTCCGTCAAACGATGGACGCCATCGCGACGCAATGGCCAGACGCATGATGTCCCTGACGGGCGGGAGTGGGGCTCGCGCGACGACCGCACTCTAGACACGTTGCGAGAGTCTCATCGCGGGTCGGCTGCCGTTCGATTACGTCGAGCTCGGCCGCGTGCTACGAGCGACTGCTGGACGACGGCGAAGACGTCCGCAAGCCTGTCGGGCGAGAACGAGGACCGGACGGCTCGCGAACGTCGAGAAATCGCCCCTTTTGACGATGAGAACTTGCCCCATCAAAGTCCGCGAAATCGTCTTATATGTATCCGAGGTTCTGCCTCATTTGAGTTCGAGAAGTTGTACCCTATAGCCCATGGCTCTCATCACCGCCCCGGCGGCCTACACGCGGCGCGTCCTCGATGATGAACTCGACGACCTGATGGCGGGCCTGCCGGCGATCGCGGTCGAGGGCGCCAAGGCCGTGGGGAAGACCGCCACCGCCGTGCAGCGAGCGCAGACGACCTACCCCCTCGACGACCCCGACCAGCATGCCATAGCCGCGGCTGACCTCGACCGGCTCCTGGCGGCGCCAACGCCCATCCTCCTCGACGAGTGGCAAAACGTCCGTCCGGTATGGGACCGCGTCCGACGGGCGGTCGACGCGGGCGCGCCTGCGGGCAGCTTCTTGCTAACCGGCTCGGCATCGCCCAAGGACACCGGCACGCACTCGGGCGCCGGGCGCATCGTCAGTCTGCGCATGCGCCCCCTATCGCTGTCCGAGCGATGGCCGGGAGAAGCTACCGTCAGCCTCGCCGAGCTCCTCCGGGGTGGGAGACCTGCGGTCGCCGGACAGACCTCGCGTCGGCTTGAGGATTACACCGAGGAGATTCTGGTCTCCGGGTTTCCTGGGCTCAGGGGCCTGGAAGGCCGAGGTCTGCGTGCGCAGCTGGACGGGTACCTGCAGCGCGTAGTTGACCGCGACTTCGCCGAGCTCGGGTACACGCTGCGCAACCCGGAGGGGCTGTTGCGCTGGATGCGCGCCTACGCGGCCGCAACCTCGGGTACCGCGTCTTACGAGAAGATTCGCCGTGCCGCTATCGGCCGCGACGAGCCGCCTGTCTCACGGAACGCGGCCGCGCCTTATCGCGAGGTGCTGGAAAGACTGTTCCAGCTCGACCCTGTCTCGGCGTGGACGCCCACCGGAAGCCACTTGAACCGCGTCACGCTGCCCGACAAGCACCAGCTCGCGGACCCGGCGCTGGCTGCTCGCCTACTACGCCTTGGCTCCGGGGACCTTCTGAGAGGAACCGGCCCCGAGCCGCTCACACCCAAGGACGGAGGGTTTCTCGGCGCGCTATTCGAATCACTCGTTACGTTGTCGGTACGCGTCTACGCGCAGGTGGCCGAGGCCACCGTCGGACACTTCCGCGCCTACGGCGGCGAGCATGAAGTCGACCTCATCGTCAAGGGTGAAGCCGGTCGTGTCATCGCCATCGAGGTCAAGCTCGCCGCAACTCCAGCGGGGCGCGACGGCAGGCACCTCGACTGGCTGGAACAGGAAATCGGAGATGAGCTGCTGGACAAGGTCATCGTCACAACCGGCGGGAGCGCCTACCGCCGCCAAGACGGCATCGCCGTCGTCCCCGCCGCCCTACTTGGCCCCTAGCGAGAAGCCCCCGGCAAGGGGCCGCCAGGTCTTCCACGAGTTCGCCGAGCTCTGTCCAACTTCCACGAACTCGTCCTGATTGCCGCGCGGCGGCGAGATGAGAGTTCGAACTCCTCGAACCTCTGACGCGCGAGCGGCCCGAGCGAGGTCGTGCGCCGTCGGCCAGGCCAACAGCGTCTCGAGATCGTGCGCGATGTCGTCCTGCACGCAGCGCGGAAGCGACGCGAACCGGCGCGTCGTCCCGTCGTCATTCAGCGGCCAGATCTCGCGGTTGACTTGCGCCGCGCGCTGGACGTGCTGCAGCCAGGGATCGATCTCGGCATCCGCGGTCGTGATGTCCTCCCGCGCAGCGCTGATGTCGAGGCGCGACCCTGCGCCGCCTCGGTCAGGGCGCGAGTGCATGCAACGAGCGCGTCGGTGTGGGTGCCCAGGCCGAAGTGGGCAGCCGAGACTCCACTTGTGCCGTCATCGATGGCCAGCGCGAGCACCGTGGCCACGTCGGCTCCGTCCGACAGGTCGCGGAGGACGATCTGGATGCCTGCCTCCGCGAATCGCTCGGTCAGCGCCGTCGCCACGCTGGGCAGCTCGTCTAGTGGACGACAATCCGGTGAATCTTGCGCGGCGCCTGGTTGCACTCGACACGGCGAATCCGCCCGGAAACGAGCTGGCATGCATCGAGCTAATCGCCGAGCTGCTGCGGCTCGGGGGCTCGAGCCGCGCATCGTCGCGATGGACGACCAGCGCCCTAACGTCGTCGCCCGCGTTCCTGGTCGCGGTGCAGCTCCCCCGCTCCTGCTGCACGGCCATGCCGACGTCGTGCCCGCGTCGGGCGTGTGGCGGCACCCGCCGTTCTCGGGCGAGCTCGTCGACGGGCACGTCTGGGGTCGCGGAACCCTGGACATGAAGGGTGGGCTGGCCATGATCTTGGCCGCCGTGCTGCGTGCCTCTCGGGCTGCCACGCCGCCGCCGGGCGACCTCATCTTCGCCGCCACCAGTGGAGAGGAGACCGGCGGCGCGGAGGGAGCCGCGTTCCTCGTCCGCGAGCACGCCCACCTGTTCGCCGGTGTACGCCATGCCGTGAGTGAGTTCGGGGGGCTACACCATTCACCTGTCCGACCGCCGGCTCTATCCGGTGCAGGTCGCCGAGAAGGGGCGCTGTCTGCTGCGCCTGACGATGCGCGCGGAGGGCGGCCACTCGGCGACGCCCCGTAGAGGCTCGGCGATCGCCCGACTCGCCGAGGCGCTGTGCCTGCTGGAGCGGCGGCGACTGCCGACGCACATTACGCCCTCGGTGCGTTTGATGGTGCGGGAGATGGCGAAGGGCCTGCCGCGTGGGCAGGCGCAGGCGCTGCAGGCTCTGCTGCGGCCGCGACTCACCGACCTCGTGCTGCGGGGCGCCGGTGCGCAGGCCGAAGATCTGCAGCCGCTGTTTCGCAACGCGGCCGTTGCGACAGTCGTTCGCGCCGGCGAGGCCACCAACGTCATGCCGGACGCGGCCTCGGCGACGCGTTCGGGCTTCGGGAGCGTTCGGGCTTCGCGGCTTTCCGGTCAGCGTTCTGTTGCTGGAGCTGTCGGGCTCGCTCCTCGATCGAGACGACGACCTCGGGCCGCTCACGGCCGAAGCGTTTGAAGTATAGATGCTCGATGAACTGGGGCAGCGGCGCCTTCCAGGGCTCTTGTCGGTGGTTGTCGATCGATCCGAGCTTCCTTGCGTTCATCCCAAGTTCGCGCGCCATCTGCACCTGCGCGTGGGAGAGGTGGTGCCTGGGCTTCCTCATCCGGCCCCGCAGCAGCGCTTGTACTTGCGTCCGCTGCCACACGGGCACGAATCGTTGCGTCCGATCTTGACGGCGACCCGCGACCCACCGTACGCGGCGCGGCTCGCGCGCTGCATCTCCTGAGCGGCGGCGTTGGCTTCCTGCTCGCGCCCAGGCTGCCCGGTAAGCAGACGCACGAGCCGCTCGTTGGCGTCCGCGACCCCCGACGCGTCACCGCGGGCGAGCGCCATCGCAAGCGCGTCGCGGAACGCCTGCTCGGCGCGTTCGAGATCGGACAGGGCGAGGTGCACGTCACCGGCGTGGATCTGCGTCCACAGATCCTCGGGGAAGCGGCGCAGGTTCTGCTCGACACGGGCGAGCGCCTCGTCGCCGCGTCCGGTCTCCGCGAGGATCGCTGCGACGTCGTTTGCGAACATCGCCCTGTTGTCCTGATCGAGCCCTGCGAGCGCGTCACCAACCTTGACGGCCTCATCGACGAGCCCGCGCCAGGCGAGCGCCATCGGCAGCTCGATCAGCCACGTGTCGCCGATTCCGTCCACGCTGATCAGCTCGGCGAACACCTTTGGCTTGCCGCTCAGGCGGGCCGCGAGCTCGAGCGCCAGCTCGGCATCGGCGCGCAGCTCCGACTCAGAGGCCTGTGTTCGCCGATCGCGGTCCGCCGCGTTCTGCAGCCCTCCCAGCAGCCAGAGCGGCAGCCCGAACGTAGGCTCTGAGAGCATCGAGGAGCCGCCCACGATGGCGTCCCAGCCGTCGCGGTTGCTCGCCGGCGCGCGCTCGAGCCGCTCGGTGATGATCCGTTGCGCCTGGTCGGCGTGCTCGGCGCACATCCCCGCGCGCTGCTCGTCCAGCTCCGCGGGAAAGCCGAACCGTCCTCCCATGCATGCCGGACAATCCGGCGTGAGCTCGGTGGCCGGGTCGAGTCGCACCTTGGAGCGGTCCAGATCGACCGGGCCGTAGCGCTCCTGGGCAAGATCCTGAATCGCGCCGAGTCCGATCGGCTCCCACGCCGACGCTGCCAGCTCGATCTCGGGTGCAGGCAGCCCGTGCGCCGAGCCCAGCTCCGAGAGCAGCCCGGGAAGCTCGCCCGCGAACGCGAGCTGCGGATAGGCGCCGGAGACCAGCAGCTCCTCATGAATAGCGCCGACAGCCAGCACCGAGCCGGCGAGCTCACCGATCACGTCGGCGAGTGTCCTCGCGGTCTCGCGCGCTCGGCGCACCGCGTCATGGAGCATCAGATACAGGACGACCTCGTAGGAGTCGCCGTCGCCGGTAGCGGTCGCCCACGCCGTGTCGCGATCGCGCATCCACCCAAGCGGTTCCCACGTCAGCACGAACACGCGCAACCGGGCCGCGATCAGCGCCTCGCGCTCCCCGAGCGCCGGCCACGAGAGCCGCAGCTCCAGCAGCGCGCGCTCGGTCTCGGGCACGCCCGCAAGCGCATCCCGCACATCCTCAGTGACGCCAGCGAAGGGATCCACGACGAGCACGCACGATATAGCTACGGACACGCGGGTGAGCGCGCTCGCCTGGAGGGGGCACAACTGGATGCTCGCGTTGCGCCACGGGCCGTTGCACCACGGGCCGCCGGTGCTGTTCGACGGCGATACGGGGCTCTGGCCGAGCGAATGGATCGCACGCGAGCACCGCGACATCGACCATCCGTCTGCACCATTTCGGATACTCCCGGGTGTGAGCAAGCGATCCCGGCAACGAACGCGCGGCCAGGTCCAACTGCAGGCGCCGCGGCCCGCGCGCATCCCGCCACCCGACCCGGCGGCCGAATCCAAGCGCCTCCTGCTCGACCAGATCGCGGCCGGCGAGCTCGACCTGCATCTAACCGCGATCGCCGATGCGGTCCGAGCGCGCCATGAGCTGCTGCACACGGTCAGTGCGGCCAAAGCGCTAGCGATGCTCAACGTCGGCGACCGCGTCCGCATCAACCACTACGCCAGCCCCCGCTACGTGCACGGCGTCCGGCGAGCTCTTCCCGCAGCTCCTCCGACAGCCGCGCGCGCTGGTCCGCAGCGCGGTGGCTCTCTCGTTCCTGGGTCCGATGCCGCGACGCTTCGCCGGCGGCCTGGTTTGCGGCCTCGGTGGCGCGGGTCACGTCTGCATCGACTTCACGCTCGGTCCGGCCAAGTCCTCCACGGACGCCGCCCTCTCGGCGTGGCGCTCAAGCCGCGGCTGCTGCCTGTCGACCTCGCGGAGCTGAGTGCGGGCGCCGGCGACGGCGCCGGTCGTGCTCATCGACTACGAAGTTCGGCGATCAACGTCTCGACGGTCCACGTCGGGCAGCCACAGCCGAGGAAGTCGTTGTCAGCCGTCAGGATCGCGACGTTCAGCGAGATCGCCAGCGCGACCGTCGGCCAGTCCCGTTCGTCGCGAGGAACGCGACGGAGCGCCGTGTCGCGAAGGCGCTGGTAGTTCGCCCGGGGCACGACGTCGATCGCCCCGTCGTCGAGTAAAGCCTGCACCTCGTTCTCGAGGTCGCGTCGACGGTCCTTGCTGAGACCCCTCGACTCAAGCACGTCCAAACGTCGTGCGAGCTCGTGCTCGGCCTGCCATTGCTCCTCGGCGACGGAGGACGTTCAGATCGAGATGCCTGAACAGGTCGCGCCCGCGATCGCGCAGGAGCTCGGCGACGAGCACGCTCGCGTCTACGACGACAAGCGTCATTCAGGCAGCGGGCGCCGGAAATCGAAGAAGTCAGCGAGCTCGTCCTCGGTCATGCCGGTCTCTTCGAGGATGGCTTGGACCGTCGCGCCGAGCTTGTCAAGCGTGCGGTCGATCCGCTCCTGGTCGCGCTTCACCGGGAGGTAGATCCCGATCACCCGTCCGTGCTTGTTCACGGCCACCGGCTCGCCGCCCGAGAGATAAGCAGTGGCATGATCACGGAACTCTCTGACGCCAATATTCTTCATCTCTCAGTCCTTTGTGGTCACCCAGTGGCCACAATGTCTAGCGTCCGGCAGCGGTGCTCAAGTACGGTGGAACGGGCCGGCTGCGAACTCGGAGGACGCGGCCTTGACAGGCAGCCGTTTGGCTGCGTATTATAGGAAGCCAGATGGCTGCCTATTCGCACGATGGACGAGGTCTTCAGGGCGCTGGCCGACCCTAGCCGGCGGCTACTGCTCGACAGCCTGAACAAGCGCAACGGTCAGACGCTGCGCGACCTGCGCTCGGGCCTGGACATGGCTCGTCAGTCGGTGAGCAAGCACCTCGCCGTGCTGGAGGAGGCCAATCTCGTCACGACCGTCCGCCGCGGCCGGGAGAAGCACCACTACCTCAACGCGGCGCCCA
>JALYZL010000139.1 GCA_030948875.1 Actinomycetota bacterium | reverse complement strand
CCGTCGACCACAGCGTCGGCCTCACCGAGGTCGCGGCGATCGGTGAGCGGGTCGGGCCCGGCGAGCGGCCGCTGGCGCTCGTGCACGCCGCCGACGATGACAGCGTCGAGCGCGCCGCGGGCGAGCTCCGGGTTGCGTACGTTCTGGGCGATGGTCCGGTTGAGCCCGCGCCGGTCGTGATCGGGCGGCTCGGCTGATGGCCCGGGTGTTGAACGTAACCTTTTGTCCGCTATCCGGGCAAAAGGTTGCGTTGAATCGCCGGTCCCCCGCCAGTCCCGTACCCGGGTGATGAGACCGACCGAGTCCATCGAGACCCTGCCCAAGGCCGAGCTGCACGTCCACCTCGAGGGAACCGCTCCTCCCGAGCTCGTCCGGCGGATGGCCGAGCGCAACGGTGTCTCGCTCCCGGACCGGCTGTTGAATGAACACGGCCGCTTCCATTACACGGACTTCCTCGACTTCCTGCGCACCTACGACCTGTCGGCCAGCGTGATCCGCACGCGGCAGGACTACCGGGACATGACCTACGAGTACCTGTGCGACTGCGCCGCCGGCGGCGCCGTCTACGTCGAGCTCACCGCGTCGCCCGATCACGCCCGGGCCGTCGGGCTCACCGACGAGGACCATCTCGGCGGGATCGCCCAGGGGATCGAAGCTGCTCGCCGTGACCACGGGATCGAAAGCCGCATCCTCATCTCGGCAGTGAGGAACTTCGGGGTCGAGCGCGCGCTCCGTGTCGCCCGCCACGCCGCCGAGTGGCCGCACCCATACGTCGTCGGCTTCTCGATGGCCGGCGACGAGGCCGGGTTTCCAGCCGGGGATTTCGCCGAGGCGTACGCGATCGCCGCCGCCGCCGGCCTGGGGTGCACGATCCACGCTGGGGAATGGGCCGGCCCGGCGAGCGTGCGCGCTGCGCTCACGCTGCCGGTCACCCGGATCGACCACGGAGTCCGCGCGATCGAAGATCCGCTGCTCGTCCACGAGCTCGCGGAGCGCGGGATGGTGCTCAACTGCTGCCCGACGAGCAACGTGGTCCTCGGGGTCTACGACCGCTACGAGAACCACCCACTCCCGACCTTGCGCGCCGCCGGGGTCAAGGTCACGCTCGGTTCCGACGACCCGCCCTACTTCGGCGCCACCATCGCCGGCGAATATCGCGTGTGCGCTGAGCGGATGGGTCTGAGCGAGCACGACCTGCGGGAGATCACCCGCACGGCGATCGACGCGGCGTTCTGCGATGACGAGCTCAAGTCCGTGCTCCGAGCGCGCGTCTAGCGGTACTACGCTTCGGCTCGATGAAGATCCTGGTGACTGGGAGCGCCGGCCATCTCGGCGAGGCGCTGATGCGCGTGCTCGGTGAACGTGACCACGAGGTGGTCGGACTCGACGTGCTCCCGTCGCCGTTGACGACCGTTGTCGGGTCGGTCGCCGACCGCGGGTGCGTGCGCCGCTGCGTTACCGCCGTCGACGCGATCGTGCACGCGGCGACGCTCCACAAGCCCCACGTCGGCTCCCACGGCCGTAGCCAGTTCGTCGACACCAACATCACCGGCACGGTGAACCTGCTCGAGGAGGCCGTTAGGGCCGGGGTGGGGCGGTTCCTGTTCACGAGCACGACGAGCGCGTTCGGGCGCGCCCTGACCCCCGCCGACGGCGAGCCGGCGGCGTGGATCACCGAGGAGGTCAGGCCGGTGCCGCGCAACATCTATGGCGCTACCAAGACGGCGGCCGAGGATGTGTGCGACTTGGTGTGGCGCGACCACGGCCTGCCCTGCCTGATCCTGCGCACGTCGCGCTTCTTCCCCGAGCCCGACGACGTCGAGGACCGCCGGACGGCATACGACGACCTCAATCTCAAGGTCAACGAGCTGCTATACCGCCGCGTCGACCTCGAGGACGTGGTCGGCGCGCACTTGTTGGCGCTCGAGCACGCACCCGCGATCGGCTTCGGTCGCTACATCATCAGCGCTACCACCCCCTTCGTCCGCGATGACCTCTTGCGTCTCCGCCAGGATCTGCCGAACGCCGTGCGCCGTCGGTTCCCCGACTACGAGGAGATCTACGAGCGGCGCGGCTGGAAGATGCTGCCGAGCATCGATCGCGTCTACGTCAACGACCGCGCCAGGCACGAGCTCGGGTGGGCACCGGCCTACGACTTCCGCCGCGCGCTCGACCTGCTGGCCGCCGGCGAGGACCCGCGCAGCCCGCTCGCCCTCGCCGTCGGCGCCAAGGGGTATCACGCGACGACGACCGGCGTTTACACGACACGTTGCCGCTAGAAGCCGAGCCGTCTCGGGTACGAGGATGGCGTTGGTGCGAGCCAAGGTTTCGTGGTGGATGATCAGCGTCTTGGCGAGCAGGCTTCCCGATTAGCCGGCACCTTGCATCCGCTGTTCTGGTGACCGACGACGAGGATCACGTTCCGCCCCGCGAGCGGGGGCCCCCTGCCCAGCAGACGCTCGTCGAGCTGCTCGGCATCGATGCCACCAATCTCGTCGCGATCCTGAGCAGCCTCGAGGATGCCAGCCGGATCGAGCGCCGCCGCGACCGAGCCGACCGTCGTCGCGCGATCATCGCGCTCTCCGAGCAGGGCGACCAACAGCTCGCGGCCTCGAGCGCGCGCTTGGCCAGATCGACAACGAGGTCTTCGCCACCCGGACAAGCTCCGAGCGGGAAACCCTCAACGCCCTCCTCGTCCACGTGGAGCGACTCTCGGATGAGCCGCCGCAAGTCTTGCTGGTTGGTCTTGTCGATCCAGCGTTCAAAGGCGATCCGGAAGACGGCGATCCCGGCCTCGGCAGTCAGGCTGGCGACCGGTGCCGGCCGCTATGCCCTCGGCCTCGTAGCTGATCAATGGCACCAGGTCATCGAAACCTGCATCGCGCTCCGAGAGGACCGCGCCGCGCCGCGGCGCTGCCGCTGTCGGTCCACGAGCTGCGTCGTGACGCAGTCGATCTGGTGACCTGGCTGATCGATGACGCACATCGCCTCGACAATTCGTGAGAACCCCCGAACGTCCCACGGGACCAAAGGACTAGGACTAA
The DNA here is from genome assembly GCA_030948875.1 of Actinomycetota bacterium. GTDB lineage: Bacteria > Actinomycetota > Thermoleophilia > Solirubrobacterales > Solirubrobacteraceae > Palsa-465. Next base: position 22,512 of record JALYZL010000139.1, on the reverse strand, counting down.
TTGCCTCTGGGACGTGGCGATTGATCGGTTCACGATGAGCCGGCGACGAGCCAACCAACGGAGGCATGTGCATGAGCGCGTTCACAGACCCGGAGCTTGCGTATTTGACCGAGCACCGCCGACTCGGGCGCATCGCCACGGTTGGTCGAGACGGCACCCCGCACGTCGTCCCGGTCGGGTGGAGCTACAACGCCCAGACCGACACGATCGACGTCACGGGCCGCGCCCTTGACCGAACCAAGAAGTTCCGCGACGTGGCTCGCAGCGGTCGCGCCGCGATCGTGATCGATGATCTCGCGACTACGGACCCGTGGCGCCCGCGGGCGATAGAAGTGCGAGGTCAGGCGGAGACAATCGCGGAACCTCAGGTGGCTATCCGGATCCACCCAGAGCGGGTTATCTCCTGGGGCCTGGAGCGCACCCCGGCCGCACACGCTGCGGCTGACAGTCCCTGCAGCACGTCGAGCGAAACCGTCTGCGGTCGATCAGACACGGTCCCTGAGTAGGCTAAGCCAATGGAGCGCGTCGAGGTCACGATCTACACCGACCCCGGCTGCCCGTTCGGGTTCAACGCCCAGCGCCAGGAGACGCAGCTGCTTTGGCATTACGCGGAGGGCGCCGATGTCCTGCGGAGGATGATCGTGCTGTCGGAAAAGAGCTCGTCGTTCGAGGAGCTGGGCCTGAGCCGCGAGATGATCGCTGGTAACGCGAAGCGCCTTCGGGCCTCGTACGAGATGCCGATGGTGACCGACCCGCCGGATCGCCTTGCCGCGACGATTCTGGCGTGCCGTGTGTACGTCGGGGCGCGGCTTCGTGAACCGGAGCGCGCGAACCTGCTGCTGCGAGCGCTGCGTCGCCGCGCGTTCTCGGAGGGCCAGCCCCTCGACGAGCTCGACACGATCCGCGCCGCGGGCGGGGATGCGGGCATCGCAGCGGACACGCTCGATGCGTGGTTGGCTGACGAGCTGGTTGAGGGCGCGCTGCGCGAGGACATGGCCGCGACCAGGGCGCCGCTGCCGGAGGCGCTGGCGCTCGCCCATCGGCTGTCCCGGTCCGGCGGCGGTCTGCGGTATTCGACCGCATCGGCTGTGTTCGAGCGCGGCAACCGGCGCGTGGTGATGCCAGGTTTCCAGCCGTTCGCGGTGTACGAGGTGGCGGTCGCCAACGTGGGCCCGGACATCGAGCGCCGGCCACCCCCGGAGACTGTCGAGGAGATCCTGTCCTGGGCGCCGTATCCGCTTGCCACTGCAGAGGTTGCAGAGCTTCGGGGCATCGCGATCGACCAAGCGCGGGACGAGCTGCAACGGGCGGGTGCGAAGCTCGCGGCGGTGGCGGGCGACGGTTACTGGTCCGCCGGCTGACCGGGACTGCTCGGGGTCACCTCGCCAATGGCAGGGGTCAGGACGCGAGCATCCCCATCGGTTTTCTGGAAGGCGCTCGCAATAGGAGTAGTGTGGGTAGGTGGCTGGCCCTGCGGCCAGAATTCTCAGCCCAAGCTCGAATGCCACCGACGGTGCATCTGCGCCACGAGGCGGGAGGCATGGGCTAGTGGTTCGACTGCGGGGCCCCTGCACTACCTCTACGGCTAGCCCGTGGCTCCGTTGCGTGCGCCTGGTTCCTCGCGGAGGAACCAAGGAGCGCATATGCCCGGAGTTCAACTCCCCGGAGCCGTCGCAACCCGCCTCGCCCAGCTCGAGAATGGGGCGAGATCCACAGGATCTCACACGGCTACAGGCTGCGGCCGCGTCTGACCTGAAGCCCGATAGGAGAAGCACATGACAATCGCCGACCAGGACTTACCGATCATCGACTACGACCGGCAGACGGCGCAGGGCATCGCCACCAAGCTCGAGCGGTTCAGCCAGCGTGAACTGCAGATAATCGGCGCCTACGAGACCAAGCGCAAGAACCGCGCGACGATCACTGACCGGATCGCCAAGCTGACGGCCGAGGAGCCCTGGTCAGGCTACGACGAGCAAAGGGTCCGCGAAATCACCGCCCGTTTGGCCGGGCGCGACGCGGAGACCACGAGCAGGGTGCGCTCCTACGAGCTCGCCCACAAGGACCGTGCCGGCGTCCTCGACGCCACGGTACGTCACACAGTGAGCTGACGGCAATCCGGCGGCGACAGGCGGCCTCGGTTAGTCGATCAGGGAAAGCCGCATCGCCTTGGCGGCGGCGCCGGCACGGTTGCGTACGTAACCCGGAGAAATTGTTGAGATTGCGATGCCTTGACATCCGATGTTTGGTCGGCGAGTGTTGAGCAAAGAGCCCAAGGGGCGTGATTTGACTCAATCTCGAGGAGATGGGACATGACGGTTGTAGCTGATCAGGTGGTGGCGAACCCAACGTACATGGCGGACATCCGGTTCTTCTTTCGGCCTGTCGATGTGGATCACATGGGGGCGAAGGGGATCGACCTCGGAACCTATGACGGCGTGAAGAAAAGCGCGCTCGCGATTTACGCCCATACCGCCCCGCCGAACCCCGACATGCCTCCGGATGCTGCCGGCCAATGGACCGCCGATCGCTCGCAGACGTTCAAGAACTGGATCGTAAACGGGTATCCGGTGGGAACGGCGACTCCGCAGGTCCCTGGGCCCTCGCCGGTGCCCGACGTGCCCGGGGCGCGCGTGCGCAAGAACATCGCCAGCCTGAGCGCTGGCGAGATTACCGCGCTGCAGGCCGCCTTCACCGGGGTAATGGCACGCGACGCGTCGCAGGCCGACAGCTACTTCGCCATCGCTGGGCTCCACGGCAAGCCGGGGAACTGGTGCCTGCACCATGAGGACCGCTTCAATCCTTGGCACCGGGTGTATCTGAAGCAGTTCGAAGACGCGCTACGCTCCATCCCCGGCTGTCAGGATCTCACGCTCCCGTATTGGGACCTGACGACTCCGCTGCCCGACCTGCTGCAGCAGCCACCGTTTGCGAGCTACACCCTCCCGCAGGCGGTTCCGGGAGAGCCGTTCCCCTTTACGACGGTACGCAACGACCCCGCCACCATTACGCAGAATCTCACAGACAACGGTGTCTTCAACGACATCACGACATCGCTCGCCCAGTCGCTGTGGGGTGCGTACAACCTGAGCGGGTACCAGGACTTCTCGATCCAGGCCCATGACGGCGGCCACGTTTCGATCGGTCCAACGATGGCGGATCAGGACGTCGCTTCCTACGACCCCGTGTTCTGGTTCTACCATTGCAATCTCGACCGCCTGTGGCTGCAGTGGCAGCAGAAGGTTGGTGGGACGACGCTGGCCGGCTTCAAATCCACACTCTCCTCCGGCGATACCGATTGGTTGTCGGCGCCGTTCAATGCCCTGCCGCCGTCCACAACGACGGCCGACGAGAGCATCGCCTTCGGGATCTCCTACGATGACGGAGTGGCGGGCGCCGAGAAGGTTGCGTTGGAAAACAAGGCTGGAAGCATCGAAGCCGCCCGCACGTTCTCGATCAAGCGGTCGAGCCCGGTTTCGGTGCGGGTCAAGGACATCGACCGGCTTAGCATCCCGGGATCGTTCGTCGTCAGCCTGCTGGCCGACGGCGCGCCGATCGCTAAGCGCGCCTTCTTCCAGCGCAAGTCACCACGCGACTGCGAGACCTGCAAGAAGCTCCCGCTGATCAACATCGATTTCCGAGTCGATCCGGAGGAGATTCTCGACCGCAAGCTATCGGTCGCCATTGACGTGCCCGGCCAAAAAGAGATGGGCACCCAGTTTCCCCTGGCCCAGGCGGGCAATCCCACGATCAACGCGCGGCTCCTGCTCGAGGACGAATAGGCCGCCGCTTGCCGCCCGTCTCGCGGCAGGCGCGAGGCGGGCGGCGACAGCACACGTAGCTTGCGTCAGCGGACGGCGGGAGCACCCGCTGAGATGCGACCCATGGCCGCGGCGAAGCTGCGCGCGCCGCCGGCAATCTCCTCTGCGGCAGCGCGCAACTCGCCCGCGACTTTCTCGTCGACCCCGGGACGCGGGTCGGGGACGATGTGTATGTGACCGTGTGGATCGATGTAGATCAGCGGGCCATCGCCCTCGCCTGCGAGCACCGTCACATACGCCTCAAAGTCCCTATGGCGGAATACAACTGAGTTTCCCATGTCTCCTCCACGGCCGGGCGACTCCCGGCAGATTGATTGTTGTCCCGGCGGCACTTACAGGAAAGAGTCGGCGGACTGCGCGCTGATACACGCCTCTCGGGCCACGCCCCGTCGCCTGTGGTCGCCGACGACTGGGTGGTGCAGGCGCTTGATCCCGGTGTCGTGGAAGCGGACGCTATGAGCCGCCCATTTGGTGCGGAAGGTCTCGTTCTGGGGCGAGGGCTGTCCGATGAGGTCGGAGAGGCCGCTGTCGTACGGCTCGCGCCCGGCTTCAGATCGCAGGATCGCGACGACTTCGTTGGCCACGTGGTCCCGGTCGGCGCAAGAGTCTGCGGCGCAGCGCGGGGCGGGGAGGGGAGCGAGAAAGACAAACCGGGCTTTGTTCGCCGGCTGCCCTGGGGCGTCCGTTTGCGTACGAACGCCGGCGCTCCCGTGATCGCGTCGAGGGTGCGCTGCACGCCGGGGCGAATCCCCTACTTCCCGGCCGACGGCGGCGAGTCGCCGGGCGTAGTAGTCGGCGATGGCGCGGTGGGTGAGCTCTTCTAGCGCAACAGGGCTGTCCGTGGCGGCCCCACGCCGGGCGCGCACCGACATCCCTGAGCTGCTCGACGATATCCTCGAAGGCCGCATCGACCCCGGGCGCGTCCTCGACTTCGAGACCCCGCTCGACGGTGTTGCCGCGGCGATACGTGGCAATGGATGAGCGCCGGGCCATCGAGTCACTCATGCGCGTGGGAAGCGTGTGATGGAACATGCGCCGGCAGCAGCCTGGGGGCTGATCACACGAGCAACACGAACTACGGAGAGCGAGATGCAGATCACCAAGAACGGGGTCGAGACCGCCGTCGGCCCGACCGAGTGGTTCACCGGCGCCGTCTACATCGACACGCTCGCTACGGCCTCGGCACCATCGCGCCTGGCCGCAGCCAGCGTGCACTTCACACCCGGCGCACGGACGGCGTGGCACACCCACCCCTACGGCCAGACGATCTACGTCACTGAAGGCATCGGCCGCTGCCAGCGCCGTGGCGGCCCGGTCGAGGTCATCCGCCCCGGCGACCGCGTGTACTTCGAGCCCGGCGAGGACCATTGGCACGGCGCCGCCCCTGACCGGCTCATGACCCACATCGCGATGCAGGAGGTCGACGACACCGGCAGCCCCGTCACCTGGGGCGAGCAAGTCACCGACGAGGAATACAGCGTCGCGCCCACGTCATAGCCAGCCGACCCACCGCGCCCGCGAGACCACCAGCAAACCGTAGAGGAGCAACCCATGGAGCATCGACCACTCGGACGCACTCGCGCAGCTGGCCGAGCAAGCCGGCCTCTCGCTCATCGAGATGGCGATCGCCTTCGTGGTCAACCACCCCGCCGTCACCGCAGCGATCATCGGCCCGCGCACTAGGGAACAGCTCGAGTCCCAGCTCCCCGCCGCCGACCTCAAGCTGCCCGACGACGTAGAAGTGGAGCATTGCTGGCGCTATGCCTTGACCGCCTGCGAGAAAAGTGATATCAAATAGCTATCGCATTTTGCCGCAGCGCTTCACGAAGGAGACATCATGAGCGAGGACGTCCAGCAATACCCCGAGAACGAGGCGACACCGGTCGGGCACTCTGGGACCCGTGTCGTAATCCAGGAGCGCCCCGCCTGGGCGATCAGCGGCTGGTTCGGCGTGCTCGTCGTCGCCGCCTGCATCGTCGCCACCATTCTCATCGCCGAGGACTCAACCGCGTGGGTCGCCCTTCTGCCTGCGCTGGCCGGGACGATTGTCTTGACCTCGCTGGTCATCGTCCAGCCCGGCCATACCAAGGTCGTGCGCTTCTTCGGGAGCTACGTCGGCACCGTACGTCGCACCGGCCTGTGGTGGATCGCGCCGCTGGCTGACCGGCGGAGCCTGAGCATTCGGGTCAGGAACTTCGAGACCAATCATCTGAAGGTCAACGACGCTGACGGCAACCCGGTGGAGATCGCCGCCATTGTCGTGTGGCAAGTGGCCGATACCGCACGGGCGGTCTATGCCGTCGATGACTACGTCAACTTCGTTCAGGTCCAGGCCGAGTCGGCGTTGCGCCATGTCGCGACGACCCACCCCTACGATGACCCGGCCGGCGAAGGAATGTCGTTGCGTGGCTCGGTCGACGTCGTGGCCGCAGAACTCGCCGGGGAGGTCGCCCAGCGCGTCGCCATCGCCGGCGTGGAGATCGTCGAGGTGCGCATCAGTCATCTGGCCTACGCCCCCGAGATTGCGCAGGCCATGCTGCGCCGACAGCAGGCCAGCGCCGTCGTCGCGGCGCGCTCGCGTATCGTCGAGGGCTCCGTGGGGATGGTCGAAATGGCTCTTGCCAGGTTGGACGAGCACGGCATCGTTGAGCTCGACGAGGAGCGCAAAGCGGCGATGGTGAGCAACCTGCTGGTCGTGCTCTGCGCTGACCAGCCGGCCTCCCCGGTCGTCAACACCGGAACGCTCTATACGTGAGCCGTGAGCGCAAACAGGTGCTGCTACGCATCGACCCCACGGTCCACGATGCCCTGGCCCGGTGGGCCGCTGACGAGTTCCGCAGCGTCAACGCCCATGTCGAGATGCTGCTGCGCCGCGCCCTCAGCGACGCGGGCCGGATGCCTCAACAAGCGGGGCCGATGCCCAGGCGCGGCCGCCCCCCCACCCGTAGCTGCTGACGCGGGAGTCGCGCTCGGGCGGCCACTACCCCGTCGGTCTCCTCGAAGTCAAGCTCGATCAGTTGACGCGTGCTGTTGCCGTCCCAGATCCAGGTGAAAGCGAGGCGGGTCGGCGGGTCGATCTCATGTAGCGGCCGCCACCGCCGTACTCGGCGTACTTGTGGGTCGCGCGTGATCACTCGCACGGCGCCTCCGACGCGCAGGTCGACCTCGGCCTCGGTCGTCTCCCTGTAGTGCGCTCGATGCGCAGCGTCTGTTGTGTGCCGTGCCACTCGTCCACGCCGAAATCGGCGTCGAAGTTGTCGCAGGGTCGGCAAGCAGTTCTACATCCACGGTCCGCACGACGACGCGGCCGCCGCGCTGGCGAGGCTCGACCGTCGGGGCAGACAGCTATGACGTCACCGCCACCCTGGATGCGCTCGGCGGGCTGATGGCGCTGGATCGCGCGGCATGAGGCATCACTCCCACTACGCGTCCATCCCCAGCTCCGTTCGCAGCCTGCCGATGTCGGGCGCCGGCCGTCCCTGACGGCGAAGCTCATCGGCGTCGTACTCGAACGCGCGCAGCACCGCTTCGAGTCCAATCCGCCGCTTGACGCTCCTGGCCGCGACTCGCGGCGTCACCCCGCCGAGCGCTGGGACGCGCTCGCGAGGCCACCTTGACAGCCATGCCTCGACCGCCTCGTCGCTGTCGCCGAACCCGAGCAGTGTCCCGGCCGGGAGCGCCGGTAGATCCTGAGCGGGGTCGATCACCGACTGCCGCTCCCGCCTCGCCTCGATCCCGAGCTCCGCGAGCAGCTCGAGCAGGAGCGTCAGCCGCTCCTCGGAGTTGACCTCCACCGCGAAGCCGTCTCCGGTCGGCTGCAGCCTTCCGCGCAGCCAGCGAGGCTGCTCGTCGGACTGTTGAGCGTCGAGCGCTGCGTCGGCGCCGAGCTGGGCGCGCAACTGGGCGATCATGCTCTCGCGCTCCGTGTCGGTGAGCTCGCGGCCCCACCAGCTCAGCCCACCTTCCTCCTCGACCCTGAAGTCGGGGTGGTCGGCGAGTCGCTGCGCCGCGGCCATGGCGCCGGTCACCTTCAGCTCGGCGGTGATCAGCCGCAGCCGGTGCCCGTCCATATTGGTGAGCCCGATCCCCGCCGAGCGCCGGTGCATCACGCCCGCGGCGATCTCCGGGATCAGGTTGGCGACCATCGTGCTCATCAGGTCGCCAACGGGTGGCGGCGCCGGCTCCAGCTGACCGACGAGCACGCCGTGCGGCTCGGGGTCTCCGCCCTTCCGTCGGCGGGGAGAGGCGATCCGCTCGCCGCCGAGATCCTCGACGAACGCGATCGTCATCTCGCGCGTGAGCTCGGCCGCCGCGTCGCCCTCCCCAGGGCGCAGCGGGATCACTGTCCCGGTCGTCCGCCAGGTTCCGTCGAGCGCGACGAGCGCTCCGATCAGCACCGTCCAGCGGGAGGCGTGATCGATCTGCTCAGGGGGAACCGCCGCATACCTGCGCACACCGGAGACGAGATCGGTCAGCCATACGCCGGGAGCGGGAGCCGGGTCGGCGAGCTGCCACAGACCGTAGGTGACGGTCTCATGCCAGCTCGCGGCGGCGGCGGCAAGCCGGCCGGGCGTGTCTGGGTCGGCGACGAAGCGCTCGAGCGGGGACAGCGACTGCGCGGGATCTTCGAGCCAGGGCTCAGAGTCGGCGAGCTCGTCGTCGTCGCCTTCGTCCACCAGCCACGCGTGCTCGACCGCCAGCCGGAACAGGCCCTCGTACGCGGGATCGAGCATCGACGCGCCCTCCGGCAGATCCTCCTGCCAGTCACGCAGCTCCTCGGCGACGATCCGCTGCAGCTCGACCCGCTCGTCGACGTAGCGCGCGAGCGCTTCACGCAGCTCGTACAGGCGCTCTCGGTCGGAGAACTGCCGCACCGCCGTGCGCTCCGCGCGGGAGAGCTTCTCTCCGGCAAGCTCCCGCACGTGGATCCGCCCGAGCGCCCCGGCGAGCGCCGTCTGGGCGGGCTCGTCGCCGGGATCCTCGGCAAGCGCGTCCTGCGCCAGGCCGAGCGCGTCGAGCGTTCGATCCGCCGCGAGCATGTGCTCGGCGAGCGGGCCGGCCGCGTCCGGGTCGAGGGAGCCGTCGAGCGCCCGCTCCAGCAGCTCGTCCGACCGCCCCGGATCGCCGTCGACCGTGCGGGCAAGCTCTGCGTCAAAAGTCAACGCGAGCACGCTGCCCGGCGCGCGCCCTCGCAGCTCGCTCGCGACCGCGCGCGCCCGCTCCAGCGAACCCTGGTCGACCAGGGTCTCGACGAACCCGACGGGGGCGGGCATCCTGGCAAACTCCTCCGCGAGGATCTCGGCCACCCGCTCAGGGGCCGTGTCCGGCGCGTGCGCCTCCCGTACGCGCTCCTTGACCACGGCCAGGAGCTGCTCGAGCTCGAGCTCCTCCCGCGCCGGACGATCGATCCGCCGCGGGCGCCCGCCCGGTCCCGCGCCGCGCTTGCGCTTCCGTCCGCGCTGCCGCTTCGATTTAGCCACGTCGGCGCATCTCGACCGTCATCGAGCCGCCAGACTAGCCGCCTCAGGTTGCGCGCGCGGTGCCGGTGCACTCCCGGCACCCGAGCCGCTCGCGCGTCGTCGCCAGCGCCGCGGCGGCCCGGCCCGACGGACACCTCACGGGGGCGAACTCGCGGACGCTGGTCCTCGTCAAGGCCCGGTCGAGCGTTACATAGCGGAGAAGCATCCCGATCTCGTGCCGAGCACCTACAGCCCGTCGGTCAACTCGCGCGTTCGGAGCTGGTCGCGCTGCCGCCGCGACCATCAGCCTCGGCGACCGGCAAATGACGGGACGACGCGCTGGCAGCCGGGTAGCGGGACCCTCAGGGACGGACCCGCCGCGGCGCTCGGCGTCAGCGTCGACCCGCTCCGGCGCTGGCTGAGAGCAGAAGGCCTGACCCATCGGCCACCTCATCCGACCGTGGTAGGATTGCGCTGATGGCGAGCAAGATCTCCGTTACCGTCGAGGACGAGGTTCTCGAGGCGGCACGCGCGCTCGCGCCGCGTGGCAACCTCTCGGCGCTGGTCAACGATGCGCTTGCCGAGCGGGTCCGTCGGGAGCGACTGCGGTCGCTGCTGGCCGATGACGTTGAGAAGCTGGGACCGAGCCCTGAGGATGCGATCGCCCACGTGGACTCCGAGTGGCCCTTCTCGTCCTCGATGCTGAAGTCCTGATCGCTCACGAGCGCGGTGATCGCACCGCCGGTGCCTGGCTCGCTCGTGCCGCGACCGAAGGTGTTGATCTCGCAGTCGCGGCGCCGACGATCGCCGAAGCATGGCGTGATGGCGCTCGTCAAGCCCGGCTGGCACGGCTGTTGGCTAGTTGCCGGATCCTCGATTGTGATCGCCAACTCGCCGACAGGGCAGGCGAGCTCCTGGCGAGGGTCGGATCGCTCAACACGCTTGATGCCTTGCTCGTCGCGAGCGCTCAGCGGCACGTCGGTGTCCTCCTCACCGATGACGTCCGCGACGTCAGGCCGCTCGCGGAGGCCGCCAATGTCAAGGTCGCAAGGCTGCACCCCACCCGTCGCTGAACCACTCACGGGCTTCCCGCACAGGTCGCGTGAGCGTTCTGTTAAACGCGCGGGCGCGGCTACTTCAGCATCAACGGGGAGACCAAGCGGGTTCGGACGTCGTCCAAAACACCTCTTGTCCGATCGCTACCTCCGAATCGCCGACGCGCTCGGGGCGAGACGTGCTTCGCCGGCTGGCAAACAAACGAACGAACGAACGGAGAGGGGGGGATTCGAACCCCCGATGGACGGAAACGCCCATACCGGTTTTCGAGACCGGCGCATTCAACCGCTCTGCCACCTCTCCGCGGTGAGCTTGAAAAACCCTAGCGCCCCATGGGGCGCCGCGCCCCCGGGATCGCACCGCGGGGCGAGTGCGCCATGGGGCGCCGCGGTTTGCTGTCGGGCCGAGGCTAGGCTACCGCCGTGAGGCGAAGAAGTCGCGGAGCAGCTCGGCGCTGTCCTCGGCCAAGAGGCCGCCGGTGACCGTGGGGCGGTGATTGAGCCGCGGCTCGTCGAGCACGTCGAGGACGCTGCCGGCGGCCCCCGCCTTCGGGTCGGCAGCGCCGTAGATCACGCGCGGGACCCGGGCGAGGACGATCGCCCCGGCGCACATCGCGCATGGCTCGAGCGTCACGTAGAGCACAGCGTCGAGGATCCGCCAGCTCGCGAGCGACCGGGCCGCCTCGCGCAGGGCGATGATCTCGGCGTGGGCGGTGGGGTCGCCCAGGATCTCGCGCTCGTTGTGTGCCGTTCCGATGACCTCGCCGTCGCGGACGATCACCGCGCCGATGGGTACGTCGTCGTGTTCGAGGGCGCGTTCGGCCTCGCGCAGGGCGAGGCGCATGAAGTACTCGTCGCGGGGGAAGAAGTGAGGGCTCAGCGGGGCTCTTAGGGCTGGAGGGGGCGAAACGTCCGGCCCCGATGATGTCTTAACCTTGTGGTGCGGCTCGAGACGCCCAGCTGACGCCGTAATTTCATGATCGCCACGCCGCCCATTCGTCGTCTCGCCGCGCCCGCCGTTCTGCTCGGCCTGATGGTCTGTGGGGCGGCGCCCGCCCTTGGCGCGGACTATGTCCCCGGCGAGGTCGTCGTCGGCTACGCAGGGAGCGCGACGCCCGCGAAGGTGATGGCGGCCGACGCCCGGGCCGGCGTACGGCAGACGGCCGTCCCGGCGCCCCTGGGCGCCAAGGTTGTGCGCACCCGCGGCGGGCAGACCGTGGCCGCGGCGGCCGCGCGCCTGCGTCGCCAGCCGGGGGTCGCCTACGCGGTCCCCAACTACATCGCCCACGCGGCTACGGCGTGGGTTCCCGACGACGTCGGCAATGCGCACGTCCGCGCGGGCTGGGAGGCGATGCAATGGAACTTCCTCCCCACCGCGGGCGTGGACGCGCCCGATGCGTGGGGGAACCTGATCGCCGCCGGACGGCCGGGTGGTCAGGGGGTGGTGGTGGCTGTGCTTGACACGGGGATTGCCTACCGGACCTGGCACAAGTACCGGGAGTCTCCCGACTTCACCGGGACGCGGTTCATGGCTCCCTACGACTTCGTCGCCGGGACGCACTACCCCCTGGACCACAACGGACACGGGACGCTGGTGGCGGGCACGATCGCCGAGGCGACCGACAACGGCCTCGGCCTGACCGGGCTCGCCTACGGCGCGACGATCATGCCGGTGCGCGTGCTCGACTCCTCTGGCGCGGGCGATGCCGCGACGATCGCCGCCGGGATCGTCTACGCCGTCAGGCACGGGGCGCAGGTCATCAACCTCAGCCTGCAGTTCTCGGTCGGCATCAGCTCCGGCGAGATTCCCGACATCATCAATGCGATCCACTACGCCTGGCACCGCGGCGTCGTGGTGGTGGCTGCGGCGGGGAACGATGGAGTCTCCGAGCTCGCGTACCCGGCCCGCGATTCCGAGGTGATCTCGGTCGGCGCCAGCACCCTGGATCGCTGCCTCGCCGTTTACTCCAACAGCGGCACCGGGATCGACCTGGTCGCGCCCGGCGGCGGTGACGACGCGAGCCTTCCCGGCGACGCCAACTGCAACCCCACCGCGAACCTGCCCGACATTTACCAGATGACCCTCGTCAATCCCGGCCAGCCCTGGCGCTTTGGGTTCCCCGGCGGATACGAGGGAACCTCGATGGCCGCCCCCCACGTCTCGGCGACCGCGGCGCTCGTCATCGCCAGCGGCGTCATCGGGCCCCACCCGACGCCCGATCAGATCGAGACCAGGCTCAAGGCGACCGCCGTCCCCCTCGGTACCCCCACGCCCAACCACGAGTACGGCTACGGCCTCGTCAACGCCGGCGCAGCGACGGCACCGCCGGCCCCGCCCGTGACCACCACGCCCACGACGCCGACCACGCCGACGGTGCCGACGACGCCGCCTGTGCCGTAGGGGTGGCCGCGCGTCCTGGGGTACGGGGGCGGGGTCGCTTTTCGGAGCTTCGCGGGAAAGTGACCACGGCAGGCGCGTTTGATGAGGACCCGGCACCACGCGGCGCGCCGGGCCGTGCTGCGTTTTCCCTGACTATCCGGCGTTTCGCAGCACGCCCCCGCGTCCGGCCGCCCCCGCGGCCGGCCGCGCCCACGCCCTACCCCCCGCCGAGCTGAGGGGCCGGCGCCCCACCCCTAAGTAGTTCGCACGATCAGCACCGAGCACGGAGCAGGCGCTGCTGGGAGACCGGCTCGTAGGCGCTGAAGATCTGCAGGCGCGCTCCGAGCTGGCGCGCGAGGTCGATGGCGTAGCGAACCGCCGTCGTCGCCGTGTCCGAGCCGTCGGTGCCCACGAGGATCGAGCCGAACATGGTCAGCTCATGCGAGCCTGATGATGGCGATCACCATCCCGATCAGGGTGAAGACGACGATCGCGTACATCGTGTAGATCCAGAAGCGCGGCACGGGGGAGATAACGTAGCGCTCATGGATGAGCGCCTGAGTCCGGCCCTGCGGGCGGTGAGCGATGCGGTCCTAGCGGTGGCGGCGCAGCTTTCGGTGGACGAGGTCCTGCAGCGGCTTGTCAACGGCGCCCGGGAGCTCGCGGGAGCTCGTTTCGCGGCGCTGGGGATCCCCGACGGCGAGGGCGGCTTCAGCCGGTTCCTCGTCTCCGGGATGGACGATCGACTGATCGCCGCCATGGGCCCGCTCCCGCGCACCCATGGGCTGCTCGGGGCGATGCTCGAGCCGGGGGGATCGTTCCGCACCGAGGACATCCACAGTCACGCGCGCTTCCGGGGCTGGTGGCCCGACGAGCACCCCGACATGCGCTCGTTTCTGGGCGTCCCCATCGTTGCCAGCGACGGGGTGATCGGCGCCTTCTACCTGACCGAGAAGGAGGGTCCGGCGCCGTTCGGCGACGAGGACCAGGAGGTGATCGAGCTACTGGCGGCGCACGCCGCGATCGCCATCACCAACGCCCGGCTGTACGAGCGCAGCCGCGAGCTCTCGATGCTCTCCGAACGCAATCGCCTCGCCCTCGAGCTCCACGACGTCGTCAGCCAGAAGCTCTTCAGCCTCGTCCTCAGTGCCGAGGCCGCCGCCACCCTGCTCGACCGCGATGTGCCCGCCGCGCGGCTGCAGATCGACCGCGTCCAGCAGCTCGCTCGCCAGGCGCTCGACGAGCTGCGGCTCCTCATCCTCGAGCTCCGCCCGCCCGACCTCGAACGTGACGGCCTCGCGGGGGCGCTGCGCAAGGAGGTCGACATGCTCAGGCAGCTCCACGACGTGGAGATCCTGCTCGAGGTCGAGGACGGCATAAACGGCGGCGCCCGCGACGCGGAGGTGCTGCGCATCGCCCAGGAGGCGCTCCACAACGCGCTGCGCCACGCCGCACCCGGCCGCGTGAGCATCAGGGTCGCCGGCCAAGGCGACGGCCTCCTCGTCGAGGTGACCGACGACGGCGCCGGCTTCGAGCCCGGCGACGCCGAGCTCCGCTCCAAGCATCTCGGCCTGACCTCGATGGAGGAACGGGCGCGGTCGATCGGCGGCCGGCTCGAGCTCCGCTCCGCCCCCGGGGCGGGAACCACCGTGCGCCTCGAGGTCATCCCCGGTGGCTGACGCGATCCGCGTGCTCCTGGTCGACGACCACGCTGTCGTGCGCGAGGGCCTGCGCACCTTCCTCGAGCTCCAGGAGGGGATCGAGATCGTCGGCGAGGCGGCGGATGGAGAGGCGGCGATCCGAGAGGCGGAGCGCCTGCGTCCGGACGTCATCCTCATGGATCTCGTGATGCCCAAGCTCGACGGGGTCGGCGCCATGCGCGAGCTCCGGCGCCGGCTCCCGGCCAGCCGGGTGATCGTGCTCACGAGCTTCGCCCAGGATGACCGGCTCCTCCCCGCCATCCAGGCCGGGGCGGCGGGGTACCTGCTCAAGAACGTCGAGCCCGCGGAGCTCGCGCGGGCGGTTAGGGCCGCCCACGCCGGGGGCACCCTGCTCGATCCGACCGTCGCCTCGCGCCTGGTCGAGGCGATCGCCCAGCCGCCGGGGGAGGAACCGCGGGAGCGGTTGACCGCGCGCGAGCGCGAGGTGCTCGCGCTGATCGCCCGGGGCCGGTCCAACAAGCGCATTGCCGCGGAGCTGGGGATCGCCGAGAAGACGGTCAAGACCCATGTCGGCCACCTGCTGGCCAAGCTCGACGTCCCCGACCGCACCCAGGCCGCGCTGCTCGCCGTGCGCGAAGGGATCGCGGAGCGCGGGGAAGGGTCCTAGGTCCAATTGCCACTGGCAACCGGGACCCGGCTCGCCGTAGCGTCACGGTCATGCCAACAGCCATCATCACCGGAGCGTCCCGAGGTCTCGGCCTCGCGCTCGCCCGCTCGCTGGCCGGCGACGGCTGGGTGCTGGTCATCGACGCTCGCGGCGAGGCCGACCTGAACCGCGCCGCGAGCGAGCTCAAAGAGCTCACCGAAGTCACCGCCCTCGCCGGAGACGTGTCCGACCCGGGACACCGCAACGCCCTGGTCAAAGCAGCAGGCGAGCGCGTCGATCTCCTCGTCAACAATGCCAGCGTGCTCGGGCCGAGCCCGCAGCCCGCGCTCGCCGATTACCCACTCGAGGAGCTCGAGCGCGTCTACCGGGTGAACGTGCTCGCTCCGCTGGCGCTCGCCCAGCTTGTGTTGCCGCGCCTGCCCGACGCCGGCGTGGTCATCAATATCACCTCCGACGCCGCCGTCGAGCCCTACGAGGGCTGGGGGGGATACGGGTCCTCGAAGGCCGCGCTCGAGCAACTCTCGGCGATCCTCGCGGCCGAGCATCCCGGGCTCCGGGTCTACGCCGTCGACCCCGGCGACATGCGCACCCGGATGCATCAGGAGGCGTTCCCGGGCGAGGACATCTCCGACCGCCCGCCGCCCGAGGAGAGCGTTCCCGGCTTGCGCCGCCTGATCGACGGCGCCGCTCCCAGCGGTCGCTACCGCGCGCGGGCGCTCGCGGAGGTCGGAGCTTGAGGGCGCTGGCCTTCGAGCTCCCGGAGGCGCTCGAGGCGCGCGAGCCGCCGGAGGCGCGCGGCCTCGCGCGCGACGAGGTCAGGCTGATGGTCGCGACGCGCGGCGAGGACGCGCTCGTCCACGCGCGCTTCCGCGAGCTGCCGAGCTTCCTCGCCGCGGGCGACCTGCTCGTGGTCAACACCTCGGGCACCCTTCCCGCCGCGGTCCCGGCGCGGCGCGGCAACGGCAGTGCCGTGCGCGTTCACTTCGCCACCAGAGCGCCGCACCTGCGCGAGGAGGGCTGGTGGGTGGTGGAGCTCCGCAGCGCCGACGGCGCCGACCCGCTCGTCGGCTCCCACGCCGCGCGCGCCGGCGAGCGGATCGCGCTCAGCGGCGGAGCCGAGCTCGAGATCGTCGCTCCCTACGCCTCCGGGGAGCGCCTGCTCCTCGCGCGGCTCGACGCCGACGAGCCGGTACCGGAGTACCTGGCCCGCCACGGCGAGCCGATCCGCTACGGCTACGTGACCCGGCCGTGGCCGCTCGAGGCGTATCAGACTGCGTACGCGACGGCGCCGGGGAGCGCCGAGATGCCGAGCGCAGGGCGCCCGTTCACGCCCGAGCTCATCACCGAGCTGGTGGCGGGCGGCGTGCTCATCGCGCCGGTCACTCTTCACACCGGGGTCTCTTCGCCCGAGCGTCACGAGTCGCCCTATCCGGAGCGCTACGAGGTGCCACCGGCGACCGCGCGGCTCATCAATGCCGTCCGGGGCTGGGGAGGTCGCGTGATCGCCGTCGGCACCACCGTGGTACGCGCGGTCGAGACGGTCGCCGAGCCCGACGGCACCGTCCGGTCGGGCAGCGGCTGGACTGGGCTCATCGTCACCCCGGAGCGGGGCCTGTCGGTCATCGACGGTCTCTTGACCGGATGGCACGAGCCCGAGGCCTCACACCTCCAGATGCTCGAGGCGGTGGCGGGCGCCGAGCTCCTCGCGCGCTCATACCGCTCCGCCCTCGAGCACAACTATCTCTGGCACGAGTTCGGCGACAGCCAGCTCATTTTGCGCTAACGGCTATTTCAAAACGAAGAAGGCCGCAATGGAGTCGCCCGGATGGCGACTCCACGCGGCCTTCGGTGCGACGAAACGAACTACCGGCTGCTCAGTGAGCAGCGGTGGCCGGCACCGCGAAGCGGACCGGCTTGCCGCGCGGGACGACGAGCACGGGGCCGGTGGCGTCCTCGATCGCGCGCCAGGCCTGGGCGCTGACCATCACGCGCCCCTCCTGGGCCTCGGCACGCGAGGCAACGATCAGCAGGTCGATCTTGGCGGCGGGGGCCGACACGACAACGGCGCCGAGCTGGTCGGCGATCTCGTTCGCGGTCGTGCGCGCGGCGGGGTCACCGTCGAGGACGCCGATCGTGCGGATCGTCGTCTCGCGCTGGCCGCGGTAGTTCGCCGGGGCGATGGCCACGGCAGCGGTTCCGCCCTCGAGCAGGCGGCGGGCCGAGGTGCCGGGGTCGACGTGGCCGGCGGGGGTGCGATAGTCCGAACCGAAGACAACGATGTCGGCGTTCTCGTCCGCGGCAAGCCAGGCAAGCCCTTCGCCGGTCGAGGCGCTGAGGACCACTCGGCGCGGTACGTCGAGGTTGTCGAGCCAGCGCGCGCCACGCTCGAGCAGGGCTTCAGCTTGATTCTGGTCGAGCTCTTCGCGCGAGCGGTCCGATTGCGTGGTGTGACGCACGTAGGCGAGCTCGAGCTCGGCACCGACGGCCGCGAGGACGCGGCCCAGCGCCAGGGCGTCGTGATCGTTGAGCGTGTCGTCGTAGGAGATGATGGCTTTCGGATTCATGTGTTGCTCCCTCTGTCTGAAAGGTCTGGCATTTCTATTTACTAAGTACCGGGTCATCTGATCTTTGCACCGGCCTTACATTATGGCCAATAAAGTTACTTCTCACTATTATTAGCAGCGCTGATGCTAAATCTTGGTCGCCTACGAGTTCTCTGTGAAGTGATCGAGCGCGGCTCGTTCTCGGCTGCCGCCGAGGCGCTGTCCTACACGCAGTCGGCGGTCTCCCAGTCGATCGCCCGCCTCGAGGCCGAGGTAGGGACGACGCTCGTCGTTCGCGATCGCCGCGGGGTGCGGCCGACGGCGGCGGGCGCGACCCTGGTCGAGCAGGCCGAGGCGATCTTCACCCAGGTCGATGCCGCCGAGGAGGAGCTCGCCGCCGTACTGGGCATGCGCGGCGGTCGCCTGCGCATGGCCTCCTTCCCCTCCGCGGGCGCGACCCTGATGCCGAAGGCGATCGCCATGTTCCGCGCCGGCCACCCCGACATCGCGCTGACCCTGGCCGAGGGTGAGCCCGAGGAGATCGCGCCCCGGCTGCGGGCCGGCGAGATCGACCTAGCGCTCCTCTTCGAGTTCCCCGGGGTCGTCGAGTGGACGGGGGCGACGCTGCGCTCGGTGACCCTGCTCGAGGATCCCATGCACGTGGTCCTGCCCACCGCGCATCCGCTCGCGACCAAGGAAGGGCTGACCCTGCAGGATCTCAGCGAGGAGGAGTGGGTGCAGACCTCGTCGTCGAGCCCGTGCGCGCGCCATGTCGTGCGCTCGTGTCTCGTCGCCGGGTTCGAGCCTAAGGTGACGTTCGAGAGTGACGACTACGAGACGGTGCAGGGACTCGTTGCGGCCGGCGTCGGAGTGGCGCTGATCCCTCAGCTCGCGCTGACCCGCGAGCGCGGGGACACGGTAGTGCGCGAGCTCTCGCCTGGGAGCCCGACGCGAAAGGTCGTCGCTGCCACCGTTCGCGGCCCGGGGGTGAGCCCAGCGGCGAAGACGATGCTTCAGGTGCTGATCGACGTGGCCGAGCGCTATACGGGCGTGGCCGAGACCTCTTGAGCATCCGCGAGTTCGCCGCCAGGCGAACTCGTAGGGGACACGGATGTCCCCCGGCGCCGAAGCGCCGCGAGGACGCGCACGCCCTCGCGAGGCGCCAAGGTGATGGCCCGGAACTGGACCTTGTCGGGATGCTTGGCCGCTGGTGCCAGCTCGGTGCGTTCGAGGATCCGGCGCAGCACGACGCGCATCTCCATAAGCGCGAAGCTCGCGCCCAGGCAGCGGCGCGTGCCGCCGCCGAAGGGGACCCACGTGTAGGTGTCCGGCGCATCGGGGCCGAGGAAGCGCTCGGGACGGAACTCGCCTGGCTGCGGGTAGAGGTCAGAGCGCCGCTGGATCGTCCGGATCGAGGGGTTGATCTCGACGCCGGGTGCGATCACGTAGTCCCCGAGCGCGAACGGCTCGCCGCGCACAACGCGACCGACGCCGGGGATGATCGGCCGTAAGCGCAGCGACTCCTTCACGAGCGCGTCGAGGTACGCGTCGTCGCCGGCCGCGACGGCCTCGCGCGCGCGCGCGAGCACGCGTGGTGTGTGGAGCGTGAGGTCGAACGTGAACGCGAGCGCGGTTGCCGTCGTCTCGTGGCCGGCCACGAGCAGGGTCACGAGCTCGTCGCGCACCTCCTGATCGGTGAGCCGACCTCCTTCCTCGTCCTCGGCCACGAGCAGCGCTGAGAACACGTCCTCGCGCTCGGCGAGGTCCGGCTCGTGTCGGCGGCGGGCGATCTCGGCGAAGAGGATCTCGTCGACCGCCCGCCGGCGGGCCTGGAAGCCATCGGGCCCTCGGTCGGTGCGAAACCGGCCCTGGGTGAGCGCAAAGAGAAGCATGCCGCGACGCCGGCGCGTTATTGGCTCGATCATCGCGCGCAGCCGATCGCGGAGCTCCTCCTCGGCCGCGCCGGGGTCGAAGCCGAAGACGGCGCGCATCACCACCTGGAGGGTCAGCGACTGCATGCTCGGGAGGAGCGGGAAGGGCTCTCCCACCGGCCACTGGGAATCGATCTCGCGATCGGTGGCGGCGATCATTGCCTGCTCGTAGCGCTGCATCCGCCGTCCGTGGAACGGGGGCAGCATCAGGCGCCGGTGACGCAGGTGCTCGCCGCCATCGAGGACGAGGATCGATCGCTGTCCGAGGAGCGGCCCGAGGAGCGCATTGGCCTCGCCGGCGTGGAGCTGCTCGTTCGAGCCTTGGAAGACCTGCTTGACCAGCGCCGGGTCGAAGACCATCACGAAGGGGCCGTCAAACAGCGTGCTCATGGTCACCGCGCCGCCGTAGCGCCGACGGCACGCTTCGAGGTACCGCCTCCCGACGAGCATGAAGCCAAGCGTCTGGATCAGCCGGGGGAGGCGGGGGCCGGGCGGCATGTTCACTTCCATAGCTCCCGATGGTGCCACACCGTCATGTCGCTGCCCGCGGACCGAGGACGAACGGATCCCTGACTCCGGTCTCGGGCAGGTCGAGACCTTCGGGGGCGTGGAGCGCGAGCATCTCGGCATCGGGGCTGGGGCGCTCGACCGCGCGCAGCGAGACCACGATCATGGTTAGGAAGGCGACCGGAACCGAGACGATCGCGGGCTGCGCGAGCAGCGCTCCGGCCAACCCGCTGGGCTCACCGAGGGCGAGTCCGGCGAGGATTCCCGAGGTGGCGAGGATCGCGCCCGCCACCATCCCGCACGCCGCGCCCGCGGCGGTCAGGCGCGTCCACCAGATTCCGAGGAGAAAGAGCGGGCAGAAGGTGCTCGCCGCCAGCGCGAAGGCCCAGCCAACGAGCACGGCGATGTCGATGCTCTGGGCGAAGAAGGCAACGGCGATGGGCGCGAGCATCCCGAGGACGGCCGCGAGCCGGAAGCGGCGGCGGCGGATCCCCACCTTGGCCGTGCGCTCGTGTGACAGGCGGGGCCAGACGTCGTGGGAGATCGTCCCCGCGATCGAGACGAGCAACCCCGAGGAGGTCGAGAGGAAGGCGGCGAAGGCGCCGGCGGCGGTGATGGCGCCGAGGACGTTGCCGACCGTGCCCGGCCACGCCGCCTGGGGGAGGCGGAGCACGACCGTGTCGGTCGCGCCCGTGACGTAGAGCTGGGGCACCAGTACCCGGCCGAGGGCGCCGTAGATGCCCGGGAAGATGTAGAAGACGCCGAGCAGGCCGAGGACGCGCACGGTGGTGTGGCGCGCGGCGGGCCCGTCGGGGTTGGTGTAGAAGCGCACGAGGATGTGGGGGAGCCCCATGGTGCCGAGGAAGGTCGCGATCAGCAGCGAGTAGACGAAGACCGGCGATCGCTCGCCGCTCCCGCCGACCGGCCGCGACCATTCGCTGCCGCGCAGTGCCGTCGTGCCGGAAGCGACGGGGACGGCGGCGTGGGGTGGGAGGACCAGCCGCCCCGCGGGCACAGTGGTCTGCTCGCCGGTCGAGGCGTGGAGCGTTCGCGCGCCCGAATGGGTGACGATCTCGTAGCTCGTCGCCACCGGGAAGGTGACCCGCTGCGGCGCATGGAGCGTTACCGTGGCCGCGCGCGCCCCGACGCTCGGGTACTGCTCGCCGAACAGGGCCGCGCGCGCCGGCAGCCCGCCGAGGTGGATGAGGAGCAGGCACGCGGGCAGGGCGATGGCGAACACCTTGAGCCAGAACTGGAAGGCCTGCACGTACGTGATCCCCCGCATTCCGCCGAGCCCGACGTTGAAGGAGACGACGAGGCCGACGGCGAGGACGCCGACGAAGTACGGCGCGCCGGTGACCACGTTCAGCGCCAGCCCCGCGCCCTTGAGCTGGGGGACGAGGTAGAAGCCGCCGATCAGGAGCACGGTCGCCGAGGCGAGCGGCCGCAGGCGGGGGCTGCGCAGCCTCGCCTCGGCGAAGTCGGAGATCGTGTAGGACCCGAAGCGGCGCAGCGGCGCCGCCACGAAGAGAAGCAGGGCGAGGTAGCCGGCGGTGAAGCCGAGGGACTGCCACAGCGCCGTCGTCCCGTTCTGCATCTCGAGTCCCGCGATCCCGAGGAAGCTCGCGGCCGACAGGTACTCCCCGGATATCGCCGCGGCGTTCCACCACGCCGTGATCGCCCTCGAGGCGACGAGGAGATCCGAGGTCGTGCGCGCAAGGCGCGTCCCCATGGCCCCGAGCCCGACCGTCGCGGCTGTCACTGCGGCGACCGCGAGAATCGCGATCAACGGCGCCGCACCAGCTCGCGGAAGCTCTCGTCGAGCGCGTCGGCGCGCCGCGCGTAGAGGGCGCCGAGAATCAAGAAGATCGGCGGCAGCGGCACCACGATCAGCCAGATCGCGATCGGTATCCCGAGTGCGTCGATGCGCCGGAGCGCGGGCAGGGCGCCGATGGCCAGCGGCAGCACGCCGACGAGCGCGCCGAAGGCGACCAGCGCCATCAGCGAGAGCGCGAGCTGGCGCTGGCGCAGGCGCCTCAGGTAGAGGGCGCCGTGAGCGGTCGCCTCCGCGAGCTCGTCGCGCGGGGTGCGAGGTCCGATCTGCTCGGCGGGCTCCACGGATTCACATCCGCAGCCGGTGCAGAAGCTCTGAGACCTGCCGCCGGGCGACCGGGACCTCGCTGCCGTCTGAGAGCTGCAGGACCGCGGTGCCGCCGAGGTCGGGACGCATCTCGACGGCGCGGCGGAGGTTCACCAGGTAGGCGCGGTGGACGCGGTGAAAGCCGTCGGCGCTCCACCGGCGCTCGAGCTCGGCGAGCGTCCCGCGCTGGATGTAGCGGCCCTCGTCGCTGACGATGCGCACGTAATCCCCTCGCGCCTGGACATAGAGAATCGACGCGCGCGGCACGATCCTCGTCGCGTGTCCGTTGGCGCGCTCGACCGCGACTACCTCCTCGCGTGCCGGGCGCGCGCGCGGGCGGTCCTCGGG
>JALYZL010000108.1 GCA_030948875.1 Actinomycetota bacterium | reverse complement strand
CGCTGGCCGTGCGCGCCCGCGCCTCGAGCTCGCGGACCGACCAGCCGGCCTCGACAGCCTCGGCCGCCAGTCGCCGTCGCTCGCCGTGATCCTCGGCCAGCAGGAGCGCCCGGCCGTGGCCCTCGGTGAGCTCACGGCGCTCGAGCAGCCCGATGACCTCGTCGGGCAGGTCGAGCAGGCGAATGAGGTTGGATACCGCGACCCGGCTGCGGCCGACGCGCAGGCCGACCTCCTCGCGGGTGAGGCCGAGCTCCTCTACGAGCGCGGCGCAGGCGCGCGCCTCCTCGATCGGACTCAGATCCTCGCGCGCCATGTTCTCGATCAGAGCCACCTCGAGCGAGGTGGCGTCGTCGTGGTGGCGCACGATGGCCGGCACGGTGGCGAGCTCGGCGATCTGCGCGGCTCGCCAGCGACGCTCGCCGGCGATCAGCTCGTAGCTGCCGCCGGCGAGCGGGCGAACGAGCACCGGCTGGAGTACGCCGCGGAGCTTGATCGACTCAGCCAGCGCGACGAGCGACTCTTCCTCGAACCTTCGCCGCGGCTGGTGGGGGCTCGGCGCGATCAGCTCGAGCGGCAGCTCGCGCAGCTCCTCGAGCTCGTCCGAGGGGGCGACGGACAGGATCGCTGCCAGGCCGCGGCCCATCCCACGCTGTCGATCAGCCACGAGCGGCCACCTCCTTGGCCAGCTCGAAGTAGGCGTCGGCACCCGCGCAATGGGGGTCGTAGTGGATCACCGGCTTGCCGTAGCTCGGCGCCTCGCCGATGCGCACGTTGCGCGGGATGACGGTCTCGAACATGAGCTCGGGGAAGTGGCGGCGGACCTCCTGCTCGACGTCCTGGGCCAGCCGCGTGCGCGCGTCGTACATGGTCAGCAGCATCCCCGCCACGGTCAGCCTCGGGTTCAGCTCACGCTGGACGAGCGAGAGGGTGTCGAGCATTGCCGCCAGGCCCTCGAGCGCGTAGTACTCCGCCTGCACGGGCACGATCACTCGATCGGCAGCGACCAGCGCGTTGATCGTCAAGGGACCCAGCGAGGGCGGGCAGTCGATGAGCGTGAACGCATACCGGTCGCGAATCGGGGCCAGCGCCGCCCGCAAGCGCGTCTCAGAGCCCGTAATCCGGGGCAGTTCGACGGTGGCGCCTGCCAGGTCGGGACCTGACGGAGCTACGAACAGGTGTTCGATCGTCGTCGGGACGATCACATCCGCGAGCTGCGCCGACCCGGTGAGAGCGTCGTACACGGTGAGCTTCGCGTCCTTGCTCAGCCCTAGGCCGACCGTCGCGTTGGCCTGCGGATCGATGTCGATGAGGAGCGAGTCATAGCCCGCCTCGGCCACGCACGCAGCGAGGTTTACGGCGGTGGTCGTCTTGCCCACGCCGCCCTTCTGATTGGTCACTGCGTAGACCGTCCCCATGACCAGGCGGAAGCTAGCGAGCCGCGCGGTCGGACGCGGTGCGGTCAGGGCCGCACCGGCGGCCGCCGGCGCGGCCCGCTACTCGCGGCTTTGCGACACCGCCCCGCACCCCCACACCGCCGCCAGACGCCCTCGCCGCCATCCGCGCGTCTAATCGTGACGCTCGAATTGCGTGCGCGCCCGCTCGGCCGGTCGAGAACAACGGTACATGGCTGCTCACCACTCACCACGAGCCGACGCCAACCGCCCCAATGACCGAGTTCCTTATCCCCGCCGACCGATCTGCGGCGGGTCAGCCAACCTTGCCGTCGCCGTTTCGATGGCGGCCCGCGGCGACGGCGCGCCGAGCCAGGCCGTGGTCTCCCGGAGCAGCACCTTCGGCGAGCGGATCTGGGCGCGGATTAGCCCCTTTGGGCCCCTGCGGCCGGCGCTGGTAATGCTCGCCTGAGCCGCTCGTAGCGCGTCCGCCCGGCCGCTACGAGCACCCTTGGCGACCCTCGACCCCGAGCGGACGCTTGAGCGCCATCCCCGGCCGCCGGGGAAAACGGGCGGGCGTGTCACTCACCTTCGACATCAGGTGTAGATACCGGTGCGCTGCGCTTGGGTACGGGGCTACGCGCCGCGGTGGCGCCGGCTCAAGGCCGAGCTCGGAGGCTGCGCGGGCCGCCATACGCTCAGCCTCGAGGTCACGTCTACCCCGCCACGCCACGACGGTTCCGCCGACCGTCAGGAGGGGCGCCGCGTACTCGACCACGACGGGGAGCGGCGCGAGGGCGCGAGCGAGGACGAGATCGCACGCTCCGCGACCGTCCGCCCACTCCTCGACCCTCGCGTTGACGACGCGCGCACCTGTTATCCCGGTTGCCGCCACCGCCCGCTCGAGGAACGAGGCGCGGCGAGCGTTTGCTTCGACGAGCGCGAGCTCTGCGTCCGCCAGCGCGACGGCGAGCGGGAGGCCGGGGAAGCCGGCACCGGATCCGATGTCGGCGATCGCGCGAGCGCGGCGCACCTCCTCCACCTCGAGCGCGACGAGCGAGTCCGCCAGGTGCACGTCGACCGCGGGTCTTGGATCCCGAACGGCACTCGGAGCGTGCTCGTCCTGCGCGAGTAGGGAAAGCAGCGCGAGCATGGCCGGGGTCGAGCCGGCGGGAAGCGCGTAGCGCCGCGCCAGCCGCCCGACCGCCGCCTCCACGCCGTCGGCAGCCGTCCGGCCACCACCACCACCACCACCACCACCACCGCCACGCGCCCGCGGACCGCTCACGCGTCAGCCCGCGCCCGGACCCGCGCGATATACCCCGCATAGCGCTCGAGCATCTGCGCGAATCGTTCCGACGCATAGCGGTCGAGGTCCGGCGTCAAGCCCTGCTCGAGGACGGGCAAGACATCCTCCACAAGCGCTTGGCCCCGCGCCATCCACTGGTAGTAGGAGCGATCCCCGTGGCTATAGGGCCCATACAGGCGGGTTCGCGGGAAGAGAACGACCAGCCGGCTGAACAGCGCCTCATGTCGCACATGCATGCGGAGGGTGATCTGGGGCTGCTTGCCGTCACCCCCGAACGACCCTTCGCCGATCAGGAGCCCGACGACGAGGCCGCGGTCAAACTGCGTGAGCTCGAGATCTCCCAATCCTGTTTCACCGCCAATAAAAACGTGAAACGGACGCGGTGGCCATCCCGCCCCGGGCTCTGCTTCCGACAGCAGCCCGAGCTACTCAATGACCAGCGCCACCACGAGGTGGCGATCCGGCTCCTGGCCCTCGCTGTACGTCTCGATGCCGCGACGGTCGCGCAGGTACTCGTGCACCACCTTGCGCTCGAGCGCGCTCATGGGCTCGAGCGATACCGGTCGCGCCTCGCGCACCGCCATCTCCGCGGCTCGGTCGGCGTTGCCCTGAAGCGCCAGCGCGCGCCGCTCGCGATACCCAGAAGCGTCGACAATCAGGCGCTTGCGCGCCTCCTCGCCTCGGAACGCCGCGCGGTAGGACAGGTGCTGGATCGCGTCGATGGTCTGGCCGTGCCTCCCGATCAGGAGGCCAAGGTCGTCGCCCACGTACGCCGCCGTGAGCGTCGCACCGTCCTCGTGGATCTCGACCTGCGCCGGCACGCCGGCGGCGTCGGCAATCCGCTCGAGCAGCTCGCGGACCCGCTCTGCCGGGCCTGCCTCCGGCGCCTCCACGCTTATCTCCTCCGTCCGGAGCGCTTCTTCTTCTTGCGCGGTGAGCGCGGCGGTGGCCCTGCTCGACTCGCTCCTCGCGCGGCCGAAGGCTCCGGCGCGGGCTCCAACCGCCGCCGCAGGAGTCCGCCGACCCCGCTGACGGCGGATTTGGCAGCACCGGGAGCCGTATCAGTCGTCGGCTTCGGCGCCCGAGGCGGTGACTTTCGCAAGGCCTTGGTGCCGCCGTCGCCGTCCGACGCCCCACCATCGTCACCGGATGGCTTGGCGGTGGCGGGCACGGGCGGTGGCCCGACGATCCGGCGGACGATCACCTGCTGGACGATCGTCCATAGGTTGGTGGTGATCCAGTACAAGATCACTCCCGCGGGGAAGCTGATGAACAGAAACACGAACACCAGCGGCATGAGGATCATGATCTTGCGCTGCGTCGGATCCATCGCCGCGGTCGACATCATGATGCTCGAGAAGAGTTGTGAGACGACGTACCCGACCATCAGCACGATGAGCACGGCGCCCGTCGCCTTGTTCGTCAGGTCGCCGATGAACAGGAACTGGGCTCCATGGTGTACGCCGCAGGGAGTGGTCCCTCCCGGGTGATGCAACTGATATGCCTTCTGGATGGGCAGGCAGATATATCCCCGGAGATCGCTGCGCAGCAGGTAGTACAGGGAGATGAAGACCGGGAACTGGGCCAGCAAGGGCAGGCAGGAGCCCAGCGGGTTGACCTTGTTCTCCTTGTAGAACTTCATGATCTCCTGGTTCAGGCGCTGCTTGTCCTCCTTGTACTTCGCCTGCAGCGCCTTGAGCTCGGGCTGGTGCGCCTGAAGCGCCTGCATCGAGCGGTACTGCTTGACCGTGAGCGGGACCAGGAAGGCCCGCACTAGGACTGTGAGCAGGACGATCGAGAGTCCCCAGCCGACACCCAAGTTGTTGTGGAAGAACTTGAGGACGGCCTCGAAGACGCTGATCAGCGGCTGGAGGATGTTCGCGAAGAAGAGCATGTGATCAGGCGATCGGGGCCTCGGTGCGCCGCGGGCTGAACAGCCGCTGGCGCTCAACAGGATCAAACCCTCCGTCGCTCCAGGGGTTGCATCGAAGCAGCCGCCAAACCGCGAGGATCAGGCCCCTGAGTATGCCGTAGTCGCGAATCGCCTGCGCGGCATATTCAGAGCACGAGGGGTAGTACTTGCAGTGCTCGCCCAGCATCGGCGAGATCAGGCGCTGGTAGAGCCTGATCGGGAGGATGGCCAGCGACCGCAGCGCGCTCACGCCGGTCCCCCAGAGGCGACCTGGGTGCGGTCGATGAGCTCGCCGAGGGCGCGGCGGATTCCCGCCAGACCTTCGTGCTCGGCCAAAGCCCTGGCGTCGCTCCGGGCGACGACGACGACGTCACTTCCCGCCGGCAGACGATCGCCGTCGAGGGCAAACGCCTCACGCAGCAGACGCTTGACCTGGTTGCGCTGCACGGCACCACCCACCTTGCGCGAAACAGACAGGCCGAGGCGCGGGGTCGCCGCTTCCTCGCCGCGCGGAAAAACGTAGAGCACGAACTCGCGTCCGCCGTGAGACTTGCCCTGTCTGAAGACCCGATCGAAGTCGGCGCTGCGCGTTAGCCGGCCCCGCTTCGGTCCGGGCTGGTTGCCCGGCCGACCAAGCATCAGACGGTCAGCCGCTTGCGACCCTTCGCCCGCCGGCGCTTGAGCGTCATGCGCCCAGCCCGCGTCTGCATGCGCTCGCGAAATCCGTGCGTACGGGCGCGTTTGCGTTTCTTCGGCTGATAGGTGCGCTTCATAAGTCACGGTCCCGAGGGGGGCGGCAGTCGATTATAGCCACGCGCCCGACCGGCCCGGGAGCGACCTCTTCAACATCCGCGCCGAGACGTTCTCGACCGGCTACAGCCGATCGCCGCCGGATCGGTCTACTTTTTCCCGCGCTTTGCGCCAAGCCCCGGTTTATCGCCTCCGAAGGGCATCGCGACGCTGGTATATTCGCTCGGCCGAGCGCCTTCTTCGGAGCTCCCCGCCGTTTAGATCCGCGATCCTCCGAAAAGGAGTTGCTTGTCGCTGCCCGCGCAATTCGAACTTCCGCGCGCTTGGCACGAGATCCGTGCCGAGCTTCGGCGATCCGTCGGAGAATCGATCTACGAGCTCTGGCTGTCGCCCGTCGAGGCTCAGCAGTCAGACCCCGACGTTCTCCTCCTCCGCGTGCCCGCGGACACCCACTCGTGGGTCGTCGAGCGCTACGGTCGCGTCGTCGAGGAGTGCGTGGCCCGTGTCGTCGGACCCAGCGTTCGCGTCCACTTCACGGCGCCGTCCGGGTCGCGCGCGGATCGCCGCGAGGATCCGGATCAGCGCCGCGAGCATCCGAAGTCGGTCGGGCGCGGGATGGAATCCGCCTTCAACCCTCGCTTCAGCTTCCACCAGTTCGTCATCGGCGACGGCAACCGCCTCGCGCACGCGGCCTCCCTGACCGTCGCCGAACTCCCGGGCCAGGCATACAACCCGCTCTTCCTCCACGCGCCCCCCGGTCTCGGCAAGACCCACCTCCTTCACGCGATCGCCAACTACGTGCTCGCCTTCGGAGGCGGCGCGACCGTCCAGTACGCGACCGTGGAGTCGTTCACCAACCACTTCATCTCGGCCCTCTCATCGCGCTCGATCAGCGACTTCAAGCGCACCTACCGCAACGCCGACGTCCTCCTCATCGACGACGTCCAGTTCCTCGCCAGCAAGGCAAAGACCGAGGAGGAGTTCTTTCACACCTTCAACGCCCTCTACGAGACCGGGCGCCAGCTCGTCCTCACGTGCGATCGACTACCGCGAGATCTCGTGACCATCGAGGAACGCCTCCGCGAGCGCTTCGAGTCCGGACTCGTCGCCGACATCAGCCCGCCGGATTTCGCGACTCGCCTGACGATCCTCAGCAAGCGCGCGGCCCTAGACAACATCGACTTCGGTGATCGCGCCGTGCTCGAGCTAATCGCCAAGCGGATCGCCACGAACATCCGCGTGCTCGAGGGTGCGCTGATCCGAATCGTCGCCTTTCACTCCCTCACCGGCCGCCCAATCGATCTCGAGCTCGCAACCGAGGTTCTTGACAGCCTGCTCCCGTCCAGCCACGGCGGCGCACCGTCGATACCAGCCATCCAGGCCGCCGTGGCGGCGCACTTCGGCCTCTCGGTGGGCACGCTCGTGTCGGCAAGTAGGACCGCCGCTGTCGCCTGGCCACGCCAGATCGCCATGCACCTCGCCCGCGTCCTCACCGAGGCCTCGCTACCGGTGATCGGCCAAGCCTTCGGGGGGCGCAGCCACGCCACCGTCGTCCACGCCTGCCGGCGGGTCGCTGAGCAGCTCAGCGTCGACGACAAAGCGGCAGCCGCCGTCTCGGCGATCACAGCTGCCATCCTCGAAGCCAACGACCGCGGCGACTGACAGACTTGCCTGTTGCCCTGCGCAGCAGGTACTCCCTGCATGCCGCGTCTCTTCTCGGCTTCTCAACAGATTCTCTCAACACTACGACTGCTATTCAGTTCTAAGAGGTACTCCACTTGAAGATCTCCATTGATCGCGACGGACTGCTCGCGCAGCTCCAGACCGTGGCACGCGTGGCTTCGTCACGGACGGCGATCCAAGCCCTTTCCGGAATCCAGATCGTCGCCGGCGCCGACGGCTGCGAGCTCCGCGCGACTGACACCGACGTTGGACTACGGGTCCCGATCGAGGCCGACGTCGCTCGCGAGGGCATCGTCGTCCTTCCCGGCCGGTTGCTCGTCGACGTGGTGCGGGCGCTGCCGGCACCAACAGTCTCGCTTGAGCTCCGCGCCGCCGAGCAGGACATCGAGCTCGTTTCCGGAAACGCCAGCTTTCACATCCGCACGCTGCGCGCCGAGGACTTCCCTCCCTTCCCCGAGCCCGATCTTGAGAACGTCGTCTCCCTCCCGGGGGAGGCCTTCGTA
This sequence comes from Actinomycetota bacterium, assembly GCA_030948875.1. GTDB lineage: Bacteria > Actinomycetota > Thermoleophilia > Solirubrobacterales > Solirubrobacteraceae > Palsa-465. The sequence continues at coordinate 13,430 of JALYZL010000108.1, read as the reverse complement.
GCGACGGCGCTGAAGGTCGCCGGCTCCGCTTCACGCGACGAGACTCGGCCCGTGCTCACCGGCATCCTCGTCTCGGCCTCTGAGCGTGAGCTCCGGATGGTGGCGACCGACTCCTACCGTCTGAGCATCAAGGAGACGCAGCTCGAAGCGCCGCTGCCGAAGGGCTTCGAGGTCAATGTTCCCGCTCGCGCCCTGCAGGAGCTCGCCCGGATCGCCGGACACGCCGAGGACGAGCTCCGCGTCACCGTGCGCCAGAACCAGATTCTCTTCGAGGTCGGGAAGATCGTGCTCTCCTCGCGGCTCATCGACGGCCAGTTCCCCAACTATCGCCAGCTCGTTCCCGACAGCTTCGAGCACGAGCTCAAGGTGTCCGCGACGGAGATCGCCGACGTCGTGCGACGGGTCAGCCTGCTTGCGCAGAAGACGGCTCCGCTCCGCCTCGCCTTCAAGCCCGGTGAGCTGACGGTGTCCTCGCAGACGCCCGACGTCGGGGAGGCGCGCGAATCCTTGCCCGTCGCCTTCCAGGGGGACCCGATCGAGATCGGGTTCAACCCGGAGTTCCTGCGCGACGGAGTCGAGGCGATCGGTGAAGGGGACCTCATGCTCAAGCTCATCAGTCCGCTGCGCCCCGGCCTGATCGAGTCGGCCGATGACAGCGGCTTCCGCTACCTGATCATGCCGATACGGCTCAACGTCTAGCCGCAGATGCCGTGTCAGAGTGATGCGAATCCTTGCCCTCGCCCTCCGCGACTTTCGCTGCTACGACTCGGTTGAGGTCGCCGTCGGCGAGGGGATCACGGTGGTGTGGGGGCCAAATGGTGCCGGGAAGACGAATCTGCTCGAGGCCCTGTACTTCGGTTGCACGGGTCGCTCGTGCCGCACCACCAATGAGCGGGAGGTCGTGCGCTTCGCTGCGACGACCACGCGCGTTGTCGTCAACCTGCGCACGAGCGACGGCAGGCACGACCTCGCGGTGGGCTTTGAACCGGGCCAGCCGAAGCGCATGTCGGTGGACGGGGCGCCGGTCGAGCGGCTCCTCGATGTCGCCGAGCGCCCCCTCTTGAGCGTGTTCATGCCCGACCGGCTCGAACTCGTCAAGGGACCGCCGGGGGTTCGGCGCGCCCACCTCGATCAGGTGGTAGCCGCTCTGTGGCCCGCCCGCACCGTGGCCCGGCGCGCTTACGCTCACGCGCTGGCACAGCGCAATGCCCTGCTCGCGCGCATCCGCTCGGGCCGCGTCGGTCGCGACGCGCTGTCGGCATGGGACCTCCAGCTCGCCGGCCACGGCATTGCCCTCATGAACGATCGCGCCGAAGCGGTCAACGCGGCCGCCGCGCCCTTCGCCCGTTACGCCGAGGAGCTGGGACTGAGCGCCGACGCGAGTATCGAATACCGGCCTCGGTCGAAGGCGAGCACACCCGAGGAGCTTGCTGAGGAGCTCGCGGCGCGCGTGGACGGCGACCTCGAGCGGGGATTCACCGGCCATGGCCCGCACCGCGACGATCTCCTCCTCGCTCGTGTCGGCCGAGAGCTCCGAGCCTATGGCTCCCAGGGCGAGCAGCGGCTCGCCCTGCTCGCGCTCCTGCTTGCCGAGCGCGAGGTGATCGCGGCCGTCCGTCCTTCTCCTCCCGTGATGCTGCTCGACGATGTGATGAGCGAGCTCGATCATGAACGCCGCCGAGCCCTGATCGAGGTGCTCCGCGCGGGTGCCGGCCAGGCGATCATCACGACCACCGACATCGAGCACGTACCCGGCGCGCATGACGGGGACGTATCGCTCCTCGCTGTGTTCGAAGGTCGCCTCCTGCACGAGGCGGCAGCGGCGTGAGGCGGCTCGCCCCTCGTCCGATTGGACTCGCGCTCGACGGTCTGCGCGCGGAGTGGGAGCCCGACACCCTCCTCGCCGCGGTGCAGCGCGTGTGGACGGCGACCGTCGGTGAGACGATCGCCGAGGCCGGGCAGCCGATCGCCGAGCGAGGCGGCGTGCTGACCGTTTCCTGCTCCGCCTCGGTGTGGGCCCAGGAGCTCGATCTGATGGCGCCGGCGATCCTCGAGCGCCTCAACGAGGCCCTCCCAAGCGGCGGCCTCGACCGTCTCCGCTGCGTCGCGGTGCCGACCGGCTGACGCGGTCGCGCCGAGCCCGGGTGAGCGACCCGACCCGCCGCTTTCCGCCGACCTCGACACTCGCCTGAGAATGGTCCCCGCGAGCTCTCGCTCCCGACCCCTATAATCTTGCATTTTGCAGGGAATTTCGCGGTTGACGCGGAGCCGGAACGGGGGGTGCGTGTGCTATTATTTTGTCTACCAACTTCGGACGCCCCGGCTATCCGCCAACCGGCCGGATCCGGGGCGTCTCAATGTCATCGGAGGACCTTTGGCGAAGGACAATGGCGCCCCAGAGCGCCCTGAAGGCAGCTACGACGCTCAGGACATCACCGTCCTGGAGGGACTGCAAGCGGTACGTAAGCGCCCAGGCATGTACATCGGCTCGACGGGCCCCCGCGGCCTACATCACCTCGTGTACGAGGTTGTCGATAACTCTGTGGACGAGGCACTCGCCGGCTACTGCGACGACGCGTCGGTGACCATTCACCCGGACAGCTCGGTGACTGTGGCTGACAACGGCCGCGGCATCCCCGTGGCGATCATGGAGAAGGAGCAGCGACCGGCGGCAGAGGTCGTGCTCACCGTCCTGCACGCCGGCGGGAAGTTCGGCGACGGCGGCGGCTACAAGGTGTCCGGCGGACTCCACGGGGTCGGCGTCTCGGTCGTCAATGCACTGTCCGAGCGCCTCGACCTCGACATCTCCCGCGACGGCTACCACTGGACTCAGACCTACGAGCGCGGCAAGCCGCTGAACCAGCTCACGCGGGGCGAGCCCACCAAACAGACGGGCACGACGATCACCTTCCTGCCCGACGCCGAGATCTTCGAGACGCTCGACTTCGATTTCACCACCCTCGAGCAGCGGATGCGCGAGACCGCCTTCTTGACCGCGGGCTTCCGTATCACCATCACCGACGAGCGTGGCGAGGGCCGCCGCGCCGAGTTCCGCTACGAGGGCGGGATCGTCGACTTCGTTCACTACCTCAACGAGAACAAGGAACCGATCCACAAGAAGGTGATCTCACTCTCCGGCGAGGGCAACGAAGGCGCCGTCGAGGTCGCCATGCAGTGGAACGGGTCCTACCAAGAGTCCGTGTTCTCGTTCGCCAACAACATCAACACCATCGAGGGCGGCTCACACCTTTCCGGCTTCCGCTCGGCACTCACCGGCGTGCTCAACCGGTACGCACGCGAGAAGGGCCTGCTCAAGGACAAGGACGATGCCCTCACCGGTGAGGACGTCCGCGAGGGACTGACCGCGGTGATCTCCGCCAAGCTCGCCGATCCCCAGTTCGAGGGCCAGACCAAGACGAAGCTCGGCAATCCGGGCATGGCCGGGTTCGTCCAGACGATTGTCAACGCCCGCCTCGGCGAGTTCCTCGAAGAGAACCCGCGAGACGCCAAAGAGGTAATCACTAAGGCGGTGCAGGCGGCACAGGCCCGCGCCGCCGCGCGCAAGGCGCGCGACCTCACCCGGCGCAAGTCCGCGCTCGAGAACTCCACCCTCCCGGGTAAGCTCGCCGACTGCTCCGTGAAGGACCCGTCCCTGGCCGAGCTCTTCGTCGTCGAGGGTGACTCGGCCGGCGGCTCGGCGGTGAGCGCTCGCGACCGCAACACGCAGGCGATTCTGCCGCTGCGGGGGAAGATCCTCAACGTCGAGAAGAGCCGTATCGACAAGGTTCTCGGCAATGTCGAGATCCAGGCCCTGATCACCGCGATCGGAACCGGCGTGCGCGACGAGTTCGACTTGTCCAAGGCGCGCTACCACAAGGTCGTCCTCCTCACCGATGCGGACGTCGACGGCGCCCACATCCGCACCCTTGCTCTCACGCTCCTCTTCCGCGAGATGCAGCCGCTGATCGAGGCGGGCTACGTCTACATCGCCAAGCCGCCGCTCTACGCGCTGCGGCAGGGCCGTAAGCACCGCTACATCGAGCGCGAGTCAGAACTCGAGGACATCCTGCTCGGCGACAAGCTCGAGAAGATCGAGGTGCTCGACCGGCATGGCAAGCAGTTCAAGGTCACCGATGCGCGGTGGAAACGCTTCTCGCGACTGCTCAAGCAGTATGAGGGTTGGGCCTCGGCCCTGCGCACCGCGCACGGCCACGGCATCGTCGCCTTCCTCCAGGAGGGCCGGCTGCTCGAGGCGCAGATCACCGACGTCGACGGTCTGCTCCGCCATCTACGAGAGGGGGGACAGAACGGCGAGCCCTACAAGACCGAGATGCTGTCCGAGGACCCGATCGAGATCGTCGTGCGCACGGTCGAGGCGAAGAGCGGTCTGGCCAGCACTCACCGTGTGCGCCGCGCGGCCCTGGAGGCCACCGAGTACCAGCACCTCGCCAGCGTCCACGCCGACCTCGAGGCCCTCGCCGGCTCACCACCCTTCACTGTGAAACTGGGAGACCAGACCAAGGAGGCGGCCAGCTTCGCGGCCCTCCGCGAGGCCGTTCTCGGGGTCGCCCAGAAGGGCGTCGACTACGTGCGCTTCAAGGGCCTGGGAGAGATGGACGCCGACGAGCTTCGTGACACGACGATGGATCCGGCATCGCGCACCCTGGTACAGGTGACGATGGAGGACGCGGCTTCGGCCGATCACGTGTTCTCGATGCTCATGGGCGACCAGGTGGAGCCGCGGCGCGCCTTCATCGAGGAGAACGCCCGGCTCGTGTCTAACCTGGATATCTAGCGATGTCAGCGGTAGACACCATCGGCGGCGGCAACATCGAGCCTCGCGGGCTCGAGGAGGAGATGCGCTCTGCGTATCTCGACTACGCGATGTCGGTCATTGTGGGTCGGGCGCTGCCCGACGTTCGCGACGGCCTCAAGCCCGTTCACCGCCGCGTGCTCTATGTGATGAATGAGCTGGGCCTCCAGCCCGGCCGTAAGCACGTCAAAAGTGCACAGATCGTCGGCGAGGTGATGGGCAAGTTCCACCCCCACGGAGACGCCTCGATCTACGACACCCTGGTGCGACTCGCGCAGGACTTCTCCATGCGCTACCCCCTCGTCGATGGCCACGGCAACTTCGGGAACATTGACGGTTACGGCGCGGCTGCCATGAGGTACTGCGTCATCGGTGACACGCGCGTGGCGACCACCGCGGGCACGGTACGGATCGACTCGCTCGCGGCCGGGATGCGTCCAAACGGTGAGAGCGATCTCGACGTAGAGGTCCTGGATCGACTCGGCCGTCCCGTCCGGGCGTCAAAGATCTTTCACTCTGGCGACCATCCGACGCTGCGGTTGGTGACCAAGGCGGGGTACGAGTTGACAGGGACGCACAACCATCCCGTGCTCTGTCTTGTCGACATGGCCGGAGTGCCTCTCCTCCTATGGAAGCTGCTCGAGGAGATCGGTCCGGGCGACCGCGTGGCTCTCGCGCGCTGCCAGGGCCGGGCAGTCACGAGCTCCGAGGACAGCGCCACCCTTCGGGTCGCGCTGCTCCTGGGCGCCTTCGTGGCCGAGGGCTTCGTCAGCGAGCGCCGCGCCGGCTTCAACAACATCGACCCCACTTACTTCGACGAGGTTGTTCACGCTTACGACGCCGTCGTCGGTGGACTCCGGTATCTGGCGGAGCGGACCATTGCCTCAGGAAGCCGACTCTTCGAGCTCGACGTCCACAACCTCGACGCGCTCCGCGCGAGCCCCCTGGCCGAACTCGTAGGCCAGCAGAGCCGCGTCAAGGCGATCCCTGAGGCCGTGTGGTCGGCCGGCCGCGAGTTCAAGCGCGTCTTCCTGAGCTCGTTGTTCACGGGTGATGGCTCGTGCTCGCTGCTTCCGCGCGGCACGATTCAGGTCTCCTACTCGACTTACAGCGAACGACTTGCGAGCGACGTGCAGGTGCTGCTCCTCGAGTTCGGCGTGATCAGCCGGCTGTGCCGCTACGCGACGGGCGAGCTCAAGGTCGTCATCACCAATCGCCGCGAGGCGCGTCTGTTCGCCGAGCGCGTTCGCTTCCTCGGCGCCAAGCAGGAGAAGCTGCTGGCGGCACTCGCGACCATCCCTCTCGCGAGTCGCGCGCTGAGCCGCGACCACGTTCCCGGCATTGCCGAGTATGTTCGCGCCTCCTCCAAATCAACCGGTCCCGACCGCACGTGGCTCGCCCGCCACAACATCGATCGCGTCGAGCGCTGGGAGGCCGGCGGCACCGCGATCATGGACCGCATCGCATCTCCCGAGGTGCGTGCCGTGATCGAGCCCTTGGTGACCGGCGATTATTACTTTGCCGAGGTTGCCGAAGTCGTCGACGCCGGCGTCAAGCCGGTCTACTCGCTCCGGGTCGACACGAAGGACCACTCCTTCATTACCAACGGCTTCGTCAGCCACAATACCGAGGCCCGCCTCGACCGTCTCGCCACCGAGATGCTGCGCGACCTCGATGCCGACACGGTCGACTTCGTCCCCACTTACGACGGCACGCGCCAGGAGCCGCTGGTGCTGCCGGCGCGGTTCCCCAATTTGCTCGTCAACGGCTCGTCGGGCATCGCCGTCGGCATGGCAACGAACATTCCGCCCCACAACCTCAGAGAGGTGATCGGGGCGACGATCGCCTACATCGACGATCCCGAGATCGACGTCGACGGCCTGGTGAAGCACATCAAGGGTCCGGACTTTCCCACCGCGGGGACGATCCTTGGCCGTGAGGGCATCCGCGACGCCTACGCCACAGGACGCGGCCGCGTGCGCGTTCAGGCCAAGGCCCACATCGAGCCGATCGGACAGGGCAAGGAGGCGATCATCGTCACCGAGCTTCCCTACCAGGTACGCAAGGGGGGCGACGGTGGGCTGATCCTGAAGATCCGCGATCTCGTGATCGACAAGAAGCTGTCCGAGATCAGCGACCTGCGCGACGAGTCCGACCGGCATGGGATGCGGCTGGTGATCGAGCTCAAGCGTGACGCTATCCCCAAGGTGGTGCTCAACAAGCTCTACAAGCACACGCCGATGCAGACCACCTTTGGCGTGAACATGGTCGCCCTCGTCGACAACGTGCCCCGGACGCTATCGCTGCGTGAGGTGATCGGCCACTACGTCGACCACCAGCGTGAGGTGGTGATCCGCCGCACCCAGTTCGAGCTGCGCCGGGCCGAGGAGCGCGCGCATGTGCTCGAGGGCCTGCTCATCGCGCTCGCCAACCTGGATGAGGTGATCGCCCTCATTCGCGCCTCACGCGATCCGGCAACGGCGCGCGACGGTCTCGTCGAGCGCTACGCGCTCACGGTCGTGCAGGCGCAGGCCATCCTCCAGCTGACCCTCAGCCGCCTGACTGCGCTCGAAGCCGACAAGGTCAAGCAGGAGCACGACGACCTCGTCGAGCGGATCAAGGAGCTGCGCGAGATCCTCGGCGACGAGAGCATGATCAACGCGCTGATCAAGGACGAGCTGGCCGAGATCCGCGACGCCTACGGCGACGAACGGCGGACCGAGATCACCCACGCCGAGGGCGAGATCGATATCGAGGATCTCATCGCCGACCAGCAGATGGTGATCTCGATCACCCACTCCGGCTACATCAAGTCCCTACCGCTCTCCACCTATCGCCAGCAGCGTCGCGGCGGCATCGGCGTGACGGGCATGGACATGAAGGACGAGGACTACATCGAGCATCTCTTCGTGTCGTCCACGCACGACTACCTGCTCTTCTTTACCAACCGCGGCAAGGTGTACAGGCTCAAGGTCTACGAGCTCCCCGAGGCCTCGCGCACCGCCAAGGGCCGTGCACTCGTCAACCTGTTGCCATTGCGCGAAGGCGAGCGCGTGCAGTCGGTCCTCTCCACGCGCGACTTCACCGAGGGCAAGTACCTGGTGTTCGCGACGCGGAACGGGATCGTCAAGAAGACCGAGTTCCTCGCCTACAACACGCCGATCAAGGCCGACGGCATCATTGCCATCAACATTCGCGACGACGACGAGCTCATCGCTGTCCGGCGCACCAGTGGCGACGACGACATCATCATGGTCTCTCGCTCGGGTCAGGCGGCGCGCTTCAGCGAGGGCCAGGCCCGCCCGATGGGCCGTGACACGAGCGGCGTGCGCGGCATGAACGTCTCCCAGAAGGGCAACGCCGTGCTCGCCATGGACGTGGCTCGCGACGACCAGGAGCTGCTCGTGGTCACCGAGAACGGCTACGGCAAGCGGACGCCGATCTCGGAGTATCCGATCAAGGGTCGCGGCACCATGGGCGTGAGGACGATCCAGCTGACCGAGAACAAGGGCGCGCTCGCCGGCGCGCTCGTCGTCCGCGAGCACCAGGAGCTCGTCTTCATCTCGCAGAACGGGATGGTCCAGCGCATCTCCGTGCGCGGGATCAACCGCTACGGCCGCTCCTCCCAGGGCGTCCGCGTCATGAACATTCGCGACGACGACCAGGTCAGCGCCGTAGCCCTCGTGGTCGACTCCGAGGCAACGGCAGCGCCCGTGATCGACGCCGAAACGGACGCCGACGGCGGCGCCGAGCCGCTCGACGGCGGCGACGCGAGCACCCCGGAGTAGCGCGGAGCAGGCGCGCCGCGGGCCGGCCGGTGGGAATTTCCGCAGTCCGGCACACGTCCGCCTCGCCATTCGCTACTCTCCTTTCACCAGAGAAAGGAGGTGGTCCGCCATTGTCTGACAGTTCTTGCGGGACCCTGGAGGTGTCCGGCCGCTAGCTCGGCAGGCTGACCCCGCTAAGCGGAGTCCAGACCGAGACACCGTCGTGGCAGGTGCCGGAAGTAGTCCCTCCGGTAGCCGGTTAGCCTTGCCGCGACCAGAGTCAGCCAGACGTTCGCGAAGGGCGCCGCAGTCGACGGCGCCCTTCGTCGTTAAGTGATCGACGCCGAAGCCCTCAGGTCGCGGCGAGATACTGCCGCCAGGCCGCCGGGATCGTCGGGCTCGCCACGTGGATGAACACGTGGGGGCTCGGGGTCTTCGGCTGGCGCTGCAGGCGCATGCCCGCCTGGCGCGGGAGCGCACTGCCCTTGCGCAGGTTGCAGGGGGCGCACGACGCGACGATATTGTCCCAGCTCGACGCGCCGCCCTTGGAGCGGGGGATCACGTGGTCAACTGTCAGGTTTGAGCGGGCGCCGCAATACTGGCAAGTCCAGTCGTCGCGCGCGAACACGGCTCGCCGCGTGATCTTGCGCCGGTGTGTGTCGCGCGGGACGCGCACGTAGCTGACGAGTCGGATCACCACCGGGCGGGTCAGCGACCTGGTCGCCGACCGAAGCTCCCAGTCGCCCTGCTCGATCACTTCGGCCTTCTCCTTGAGCAGGAGCACGACGGCGCGGCGCACGGTGCAGACGTTGATCGGCTCATACGTCGCGTTGAGTACGAGCACCCGACCACCCTCACGCCCGCGCCGCTGGTGCTCTGAGAGCGGCGCGGACCCCACTGGCGCAGGTGGTTCTGGAGCCGACACGACGCCCGGGAGTCTAGCGGGAGCACCAGCGGCTCTGGGGCGCCGACGCCCGCGTAGAACGTCGCTGGCACGGACCGTCGCTCGCCGGCTACGCCTCCGGCCAGGCCGGGAACGACCCCAGCACCCGAAGCGATTCCACGTGTCGGCGGAGCCCCGCCAGCGCCTCCGTCACCCGCGGTTCGCTGTCGCGTCCCTCGAGGTCGACGAAGAACATGTAGCGCCCGAGGCCCTGCCGCCGCGGGCGCGACTCGATCCGGGTCATGTTGACGTCGCGCGATGAGAGCTCACAGAGACAGCTCACGAGCCATCCTGGCGCCTCCGACCCCACACCCCAGAACACAATCGCCGTCTTCCAGGCCCCGTCGGAAGGGCTCTCGGCCCGCGGGCCGCCGGGCGCGGCGTCGGCCCGCGCCAGCCACACGAAGCGCGTTTCGTTGTCGGCGCCATCCTCGACCCCCGACCGCAGCACGACGCAGCCATAGCGCTCGGCGGCCAGCTCGGTTCCCAACGCCGCCCATGGGCCGTCGTGGCCGGCGAGGATCCTCACGGCGTCCGCGGTCGAGGGCGCCGCGATGACCTGAACGCCGGGCAGCTCGGCGCGAATGAAGCGCGCACATTGGCCGCTCGCCTGAGGGTGCGAGAGCACGGTCTCGATCTCGGGCAGCTTGAGGGGGGCGCGGGCGATCAGGCACTGGCGGATCGGGCCCACGACCTCGCCGACGATCGCTACCTCCTCGGTCTCCATGGCCAGCGAGTCGAGCGTGGCGTTGACCGAGCCTTCGAGCGAGTTCTCGATCGGCACCAGCGCGCGCTCGACGGTGCCGTCGTGGACCGCCATCACCGCGTCGTAGATCGTCGGCAGGGGCACCGGCTCGAACTCGCAGCCCCGGACCGCCGCGAGCAAGGCCTCGTGCGAGAAGGTGCCCTCAGGCCCCAGGTAACCGACGCGCATCGGTGCTCTCAGCTCGCTGGCGGCGAAGGACGAGCCACGGGCCAGCTACGCCGACGCAGCCGCGGCGCTGTCTCCACCAAGCGCGAGCCGGATCGCCTCGTGCTCCTCGGGAGAGAGCTCGAGCTCGCCCTGGCCGTGGTGGACCTGCTTGGCGTAGAGGCGCGACTGGTCGCGATGATGGATCGAGGAGAGGACCACGCCTGAAGTGGTGGCGTCGAGGAGCGCGATCGTCGTCGACTGGCGCCCCGACATCTCGCCGTAGGCGTCGTAGCGCACGAGCGCTCGATAGGCCACGGCGCCGTCGAGCCGTTGCTCGGCGACGTGCATGCGATGCTCGAGTTGCTCGGCGGCGTCGGAGACGTACGTCTGCAGGGCATCGAACTTCCGCTCGAGCGACGCCGCGTGCGCGGGAAGGTCCCTCCGCGTGTCTCCGAGCAGCACGCGCTGATCAGCACGCATTCGCCGCAGCTGTGCCGCCAGCGCCAGGCTCAGTCCCAGTCCCACCACCGCGACGCCGCCCGCCGCCAGGGCGACGATCCCCGCTGTACTCGTCAGACCATGCACCGCTAAGAGCATAGGCGGAATCGACTGGCGTCGATTCGCCTCCGGCGAATTCCACTCAGTCGAACGTCACCGGGAACGTCATCGTGTTGCGAACCACGCTCGTCTCGCCGGCGACTCTCTCGACCATCACTACCACCTGGGCCGATCCGGTGGGTGGGGCATGCGGGAGCGGAATCTGGACGTTGTAGGTCTGCCCGGGGGAGGTCGTCGGTTGGACCGCCTTGCCGGTGATCGTGGTGCCCGACGTGGTGGTAACCGTCGCCTGCACGGTCACGCCGGTCTCGGTGTTCTGGCCCGTGTTGGTGAAGTTGGCGGTGAGGACCGGCGGCGGGCTCGCGGGAATCGTGTTGCCGCCGCCGGTCGAGAGCGCCACGCCGCCGACGCTGACCGTGTTCAGCTTGTGCCCGCAGATGCTCGGGCAGGTGCCGCTGGCCGACGACGACGACGAGGACGAGGACGAGGACGGCAGCGTCGCGTTGAGCTGCTTGGCGATGTACGAAATTGTCAGCCACGCGAGGTCGGGTAGGTAGCTCGTGGCTTGGATCGTCTCCCCGTTGACACCTCCGACGGGGATGGCGGCGCCGTGCAGTGCGGCCGCGATCTCCTGCGCCGTCTGCGTCGTGTAGACGACGTCGGAGGCGAGGAACTCCTGCATGTCGACCGCGATCGCGTTGACGCCCTGCTGGGCGGTGGACTTAGACAGCGCCTCCTGGATGTGGCTGGCGATGTCGGCGATACCGCTGCGGCGGAGCGAAAGGGTGAGCACGAGGTTCTGCTGTGCCGTTGACACCTCGCTCGGTGGGCTCAGGCTCTGCGCCGCCGAGAGCTGGGTCGCAGCAGTGTGGCTCGCGCTGTCGAGCTCGGAGGTGAGTGTCTGCACGGTGCCTGCGCTTGCCGACTTGGGGGCGGACGATAGGTCGCTGAAGACGCTCCGACCGGTTGCGTCCGATTGCCGAATCAGCGACGCGACGTTGGTGTTGTAGGCGCGCAGCGCGCTGTTGCGCGAGCTCACCTGGCAGCTGTGGACGCCGACGGCGAGCACGATCACAACGACCAGGATCGCCACGAGGGCTACCCCGCGGCGCACCATGATCACTTGCTGCTCGCTGGGCGGACGCCGGCCCGTCCCGGCCGGGCGCCGCACCCGCCTCACGGGCGGGGGCTCGTCCGTCTCGTCGAAGAACGACAAGGTTCGATCGCTCCTTAAAGATTTTCGAAAGTCCAGTATGACCGGCCTGGCGGCCGGACTTGCAACCACGCAAGGGCTCGTGCAACAAACGCGCGGAGCCGCCTAGGGGCAGCGCCGCCGCGTCGGGCGTCACCTGGCACAAGGCTCAGAGTACCCGCCCGACGACTCTCAGCCAGCCGCAGGGACCGGGCGGGTTATGTGGAAAAGCCCACCGTGGCTCGTATCGACGCCAGCAGCGGCGATCACGTTTGCGACGGGCAGACCGCCGAGACGCTGATTGCCGCAGCTCCTGCTGACCGAAGGCTCAGCCGGCGCGGCGAGGCGCCGCTCGTCCTCGATCGCTACCGCCTCCACCGTCAGCTCGGCGCCGGCGCCTTCGGCAGCGTGTGGATGGCCCGCGACGAGCGTCTCGAGCGGGACGTCGCGGTCAAGATCGTCCCGCGCGACCGGATCGTCGGCGGCCGTTTCGAGCGCGAGGCCCGCGCCGCCGCCAGGCTCGCCCACCCCGGCATCGTCACCCTCTACGAGGCGGGCGCCGACGACGACGGCGCCTACCTGGTCTCTGAGCTCGTCCGGGGCTCGACCCTGGGCGATCTCCTCGACGCCGGGCGCCTGTCCGACCGGGAGATCGTCGGCATCGGTATCGCCCTGTGCGACGCCCTCGCCCACGCCCACGCCGAGAACATCGTGCATCGGGACGTCAAGCCCTCCAACGTGCTCGTCCCCGAGCGTCCGTCCAATCCGGCCTCAGTGGCCAAGCTCACCGACTTCGGCGTCGCCCGCATCGTCGGCGGCGACACTCTGACGAGGACGGGCGACGTCGTCGGCACGGCCGCGTACATGGCCCCCGAGCAGGCCGAGGGCCGCGAGGTCGGCGCGGCGGCGGACCTCTATGCGCTCGCGCTCGTCCTCTACGAGGGACTCACAGGCGTGAATCCAATTCGCACCGGCACCGCCGCCCAGCGCGCCCGCCGGCTGGGCGCGCACCTGCCGCCGCTTCGCCGCCAGCGTCGCGACCTCCCGCGCGAGCTCGGTCAGGCGATCGATCTGGCGCTGCGTCCGCGGCCCCGGGAGCGCGGCGCGATCGGGGACCTCCGCCGCGCCCTTGCCCTGGTCATCGATCGCATGTCGGACCTCACTGGCGTGGTCGCGCCCACGTGGACACCGCGCAGCGGCGGCGAGCCGCTCGACGAAGGGCCGCTGCCGCTCCTGCGCGCCCG
>JALYZL010000039.1 GCA_030948875.1 Actinomycetota bacterium | reverse complement strand
GGCCGGCACCTACACGGTGTTCGTGCTGCCCTACACGGTCGCCGCATGGGAGAACCGGCCGCGGGCGGTGGGAGGAATCGCTATCTGGGTCTGCGGTGCCGTACTCGACGGCATCGTGAGCCAGGCACCCGTCGGCGACTTCGTCGGTGCGACCGTTTCGGGCATCGCTGTGTGGGCCGTCGGCCGGGCCATCCGCTCCCGGCGCACGCTGATCGAAGAACTCCAGCGCACGTCCGCGCAGCTCGCCGCCGAGCGGGCGGATCGCGAGCGGCTGGCCGTCGCCGGGGAGCGCTCGCGGATCGCCCGCGAGCTGCACGCCGTCGTCGCGGGCAACGTCGCGGCGATGGTCGTCCAGGCCGAAGCGGCCCAGCGCATCCTCGGCTGATCGAGCTGAGCGTCGACGGCGAGCCGGGAACGCTCCCCGCCGGGGTCAACCTCGGGCTCTACAGGATCCTCGAGGATGCCCTGCAGACCGCGTGCCGACAGCCCGCGACGGCCGTCCGCGTCGCGCTCCGCTTCGGCGAAGACGACCTCGAGCTTCATCTCACCGGGGGCAGCAAGGGGCCGCGCAGCTGGCCCACCGCGGCGATGCGCGAGCGGGTAGCGCTGTGCGGCGGGGAGCTCGAAACCGACGGCGGCACCCATGGGTGCTTGGAGTTCGTCGCGCGGATGCCACGCGGAGCCCAAGGAGTGCTCGCGTGAGCGTCAGCGTGCTCATCACCGACGACCAGCAGCTGATCCGCGCCGGGTTTCGGATGATCCTCGCGGCGGAACCCGGAATCGAGGTCATCGGCGAAGCGACCAACGGGGCCGAAGCGGTAGCACTCACGCGCGAGCTCCATCCCGACGTCGTCCTCATGGACATCCGCATGCCCAAGCTCGACGGCATCGAGGCCACGCGCCGGATCCTCGCGCAGGACCTGGAGGCGAAGACGAGCGTGCTCATCCTCACCACCTTCGACCTCGACGAGTACGTCTACGACGCCCTCCGCGCGGGCGCGAGCGGGTTCCTGCTCAAGGACGTGCCCGCCCACCAGCTGGCCGCGGGCATCCGCACCGTCGGCGAGGGCGACGCGCTGCTCGCGCCCAGCATTACCCGGCGCCTGATCGAGGAGTTCGCGGTCTCGCGGACGCCGGTCGAGACCGCGCCCGGGCTCGAGGAGCTCACACCGCGGGAGCTCGAGGTGTTCAAGCTCCTCGCCACCGGCAGGACCAACGCCGAGATTGCCTCCGAATTGATCGTCGGCGAGACCACGGTCAAGACGCACGTCACGCGCATCCTCATGAAGCTCGGCGTGCGCGACCGCGTCCAGGCGGTCGTGCTCGCCTACGAAACCGGTGTCGTCATCCCTAGTTCCGGCCCCCGCCGCCTCCGAACAACCTGAGCAGGAGCAGGAAGACGTTGAAGATGTCGAGGAAGATGCTCGCCGCGATGGGAACCGCGCTCGCCATGTTCGCACGGCGCAGGCGGTTGAAGTCGACGATCGTGAAGCCGTCGAAGATCACGAGCCCAAGCACGCTATAGATCACGTTGGCGTGCGGGATCGAGACGAAGATGGCGACGACCCCGAACACGATCAGCGCCAGCAAGGCCCAGAACAGCGTGCGCGCCCACGATGAAAGGTCGCGACGGGTCGCGTAGCCGAACGAGCCGAGCGCGGCGACGCCGGCGCCGGTAGCGCCGGCCGCCTGCCACACGGCGGCGGGATTGGCCTTGGCGTAATACGCGATCACCGGCGCGACCGCGAGCCCGATCAGCAGTCCCATAGCGAAGAGGAGCGCCGTCGCCAGCTGCTCGCGTCCCCTGTTGGTCGCATAATTGAGGCCGAAGATGCAGGCGAAGACTCCGATGAAGAAGGCGATCCCGGCGCCCCCGGTCATGTTTCGCCCGATGTAGGCGCCCAAGGCGGTGCAGCCCACGGTGACGGCGACGAGGCCCATGACCTGGCCGAACACCGTACGCGTGTCGTCGCGGGCGATCGCGCCCCCACGGGCCCCGAGCCCGAGATCGTTGTAAGTCGGCATCGCTCGTGTCTCCTTGGTCGATTACTGACGACAGTAGGTCAGCGGCTGGGAAACGGTAGATGGTAGGAACCGTATCGTGGAGACCCCGATGGTCGATGCACTAGCCGCCCGCAAGGTCCCGCTTGCCGTTGCCTTGTTCGCCGCGCTCGTGGTGTTCTCCTTGCTCCCGTGGCGGGGAGTTGCGAGCTCGCGGCGGCGCGCTCGTGCCGCCGCTAGTCCCTCCGTCCAGGTCGTCATCACCAGCGCCGGGCTCACTCAGGCGCTGACGCGGATGCCCGACGTAGCCTTCTCGAGCTCCGCGCCCAGCGGCCCCATCATCCACGTCGACAAGGGCGCCCGGTATCAGAGCATCAAGGGATTCGGAGGGGCGATGACCGACTCCTCCGCCTGGCTCATCGGCGCCCAGCTGAGTCCGAGCACCAGAGCGGCGCTGATGACCGCGCTGTTCGGAGCGAGCGGCATCAACCTGAGCTTCCTCCGCGTCCCCATGGGTGCCTCGGATTTCACCTCGGGCCGCAAGCCCTACTCCTACGACGACATGCCCCCGGGCACCGCCGACCCGAGGCTCAAGCGCTTCTCGATTGGCCACGACACCCGCTTCACGATTCCCCTGCTCCAGCAGGCCCTGTCGATAAACCCGGGCATGTTCGTGCTCGCCAACCCGTGGAGCCCTCCCGGATGGATGAAGACCAACGACGCGATGGGCAACGTCAACAACGCAGGTCATCTGAAGCCTTCCTCGTTTCGGCCGCTCGCCGATTACTTCGTCAGGTTCCTTCAGGCCTACAGCGCGCTCGGCATTCACGTTGCCGCCATCACCCCGCAGAATGAGCCGGGCCAGGCGAGCACCTATCCGGGCATGAACTTGAACGAGCCAAGCGAGGCGGCCTTCGTGCGCAACGACCTGGTCCCGTCCCTCAAGGCAGCGAAGCTCGACACCAAGGTCTACGGCTACGACTGGGGCTGGTCGGCGCCCCAGATCCGGTACGCGTCCGCGCTGGCTAGGAGTCAAGCGGCGAGCGAGCTCACCGGGATCTCGACTCACTGCTACCGCGGCAACCCCACGACGATCTCGGCGCTGCACGCGCAGGCACCGCGCCTCGACGAGATCGTCGCTGAATGCTCGCCGGGCATCATGCCCGCCTCGACATCGGAAGTCGCGATCGCCTCGATGCGCTCCTGGGCCTCGGCGCTCGCCCTGTGGAACCTCGCTCTCGACCCCGCGGGAGGGCCCGTCCAGCCGCCGAACCTCGCCTGCCCGCACTGCACGGGCATCGTCACCATCGACGAGGCCACCCATGCCGTCACCTATACGCGCGACTACTACCAGCTCGGTCAGCTCTCGAGGTTCGTGCTTCCCGGCGCCGTGCGCATCGGCTCCGAGCACTTCGTCAGATATGTGCATCCCACCAAGCGCACGAGCATGGCCACCCCGGGTCTCGACGACGTCGCCTTCGAGAATCCGGACGGCAGCCGGGTGCTCCTCGCCTACAACGGCTCGTCGGCACCGATCGCCTTCGGGGTCGCTGACGCCGGGCAATACTTCGCCTACACCCTGGCGCCCAGAGCGACCGGCACGTTCATCTGGAACCAGCCGGCCTGACCGCGCTCCTACGCTCGACTTACTTCGCGCGCCTAGGCTGCCGGCCGCGAACACGAAATCCGCGACGACGGCTCCCGGAGTGAGACAGCAGGGCGTTCTCCTCGACCTCACGATCAACGTCGTGGACTCGAGCAAGGGCTGCAAACCGCTGAACGGCGTCGCCGTTGACATCTGGCACGCCGACGCCCACGGCCTGTATTCCGATGAGGCATCCCAACAGTCCGGAGGGGGCACGACCGGCGGCAACACGAGCGGCCAGAATTTCCTCCGCGGCTATCAGATCACCGGAAAGGACGCTGGCATTCGCGGTACGCCGGCCGCCGGTCAGGCGAGCTTCAGGACGATCTGGCCGGGCTGGTACACGAGTCGGGCGATCCACATCCACGTCCGCGTACGCAAGCTCTCCCACAGCGGCGCGACGATCGCCGGATACACGACGCAGATCTTCTTTTCCGACGCCGACAACGACCGGGTGCTGACCGGCGCGGCGCCCTACAACACCCGCTCACCTCAGACGGATCTGACCACCGACGAGAACGACACCGTCCTGCAGAGCTCAGACGACGCCACCAATATCGTTGCCGTCAAGGGCTCCGTCAGGACTGGTTTCAAGGCCACCTTCAACGTCATGCTCGACAACGCCGAGGTAGCGGCAACGGGAAGCCTGGCCGCGCCCAGCACGGGCGGCGGCCCTCCGGCGGCGTAAGGAGCCGGCTTCTCGAGCCTCGATTTGTTGGTCCGGGGGGCCCAGATCCTTCTGGGCCCCCCGGTGGGCCGGAGGAGTGGGGGCGCAGTCCCCCGACCGATCTGGGCGAGCTACGTCACCCCGAAACTATGGCGCGCTTTCCCGTTCCCCCCGGGCTGAGCAGCTGCTACGCGGACGTTGGGAGCCTGTCCATGCAGGTAAGGCGATCGTAGCCGAGAAGCCGCGGCCCAGGGCGCAGAGATAATGAGAGGATGCTTATATAGGCTCACGCTTGGCCCTCGGTATCGTCCGATTCTCCACCACTCCGAGCAAGGAACGGGTATGCCATCTGTGAAAGTCGGGACCGAGAATGGCGCGGACATCGCGATCCACTACAACGATCACGGCACCGGTAAGCCGATCGTCCTCATCCACGGCTATCCGCTCAACGGCAATTCGTGGGAGCGCCAGGAGCGTGTACTCCTCGAAAGCGGCTACCGCTGCATCAGCTACGACCGACGCGGGTTCGGGAGCTCGAGCCAGCCGACGACCGGATATGACTACGACACGTTCGCGGGCGACCTCAAAGCGCTCCTGGACCATCTCGCGCTCGATGAGGACGTCGTGCTCGCCGGCTTCTCGATGGGCACTGGTGAGGTGACCCGCTACCTGGGCACGAACGGCTCGGCCGGAGTGGCCAAGGCCGCGCTCTTCGGCGTCATCCCGCCGTTCCTCCTCAAGACCGACGACAACCCCAAGGGCGTCCCGGGCGCGGTGTTCGAAGGCATCAAGCAGACGGTGCTGGCCGACCGGTACGCCTGGTTCGACAGCTTCTTCGCGAACTTCTACAACACCGATGTCCTCGCCCCCGAGCGGATCGGCGATGCCGCGCTGCGGGCGAGCTTTCAGGTCGCGGCCGGGGCATCACCCTATGCGTCGTACGCTTGCGTCGATACTTGGCTGACCGACTTTCGCGGCGATCTGCCCAAGATCGACGTGCCGACCCTGGTCGTCCACGGCACCGCTGATCGGATCCTCCCCTTCGAAGCCACCGCCGCGCGCCTAAAGGACGAGAATTTGATCGCCGACCTTACGGTCGTCTCCGTCGAGGACGGCCCCCACAACATCGCCTGGACCCATCCCGAGGAAACCAACGCCGCGCTCATGGACTTCCTCGCTACTTGAAGGTGAACGTGGTGTGGATGCCGACAACCCCGGACAAATGTCGCGCCTTCACGCCCGCAGCGTCAGCGTCTTGCGGCTCGTGAACTGCTTCTCGTAAAGCCGGCTCCCCCCGGCGCAAGACCGTCGCTGGTAGGGGCCATGTGTGCCCACAAGTTGTTCAGCATCATGGAGACGTACGGGTTCTCGGCAGCACCGCCGAAGTTGATGGTCCCGGCGTCGAATACCTCCGCGCCGGCGGCGGTCGTGTAGTAGGTCATGTCCGCCGTTTCGCTCGGGAAGATGTTCGGGATCGTTGCCACAACCGTGGTGCCAGGCGGTGAGGCGGACGTTGTCCCGTCGATCTCGATCCCGTAGGCGCCGGGGATCCGGCTGCCGTCCTTCAGTCGGGTGCCGGCGAACAGCCAGGGGACCTGGCGAGCGCCGACGACGCGGTACGGCCGGTTGGGGTAGATGCCTCGATACCAGTCGAGGTACTGCGCTCCGAGCAGCGCTGCTTCGGGCCGTCCGAGGTCCCGGAAGCGGCCGATCAAGGTCATTG
>JALYZL010000020.1 GCA_030948875.1 Actinomycetota bacterium | reverse complement strand
TCGACAACCAGCGGGCGGTGACCGTGAAGAGCACGTTCCTCCAGAACCGCTCGTACCTCGATTTCTACTATCGCGAGGCGTTCACGGTCGTCGAGATGGAGGCCGGTCCGTTCTGCAACGCGGTCTACGAGATCGCGGACGCCGATCGCCACCCGGTCGGCGAGGCCGTCAACTTCTCAAAGCTCCCGATCGATCTCGGGATCATCCACTACGCCTCAGATACGCCGTACACGCAGGCACGGACCCTCGGCGCCCGGGGGCTGAGCTATTACGGCTTGGATTCGACCTACGCCTCGTCGCTGGCGATCCTGCGCCGGATCTTCCGCCTTGAAGGAGTGCTCGGCGCGGCCGCTATGCACCCACCGGATGCCACGCGGTCTTTAGCTCCGTAACCGCCTCAAGCCGCTCGAGCGCGTCAGCCACCGCTTGTTGATAGGTGGTGGCGCCGGCTGCGTGGCGCACGCGCTTGATCGTCTCCGCCGCGAGCCGGTCGAGCTCGGCTGACAGCTCCCCGTGGCCGGCGGCGTCGACGATCGCGTTCAGATCACGGTGGGCGGCGAGCGCGGTGGCGAGCTCTTCGCGCCGTCCGGAGAGGAGGTTCACGACGCCCGCCGGGATGTCGGCGACCCCGAGCACCTCGGCTAGGTCGAGCCCGGGCAGCGGCTCGGACTCGGACAGGATCGCGACTACGGCGTTGCCCGCCGCCAGCACCGGCGCCAGCTCAGCGACGAGGCCCAGGAGCGCCGGCTGGTCGGGAGCCACGACCCCGACCACACCGGTCGGCTCGGGCCACGAGAACGACAGGAACGGCGCCGCCACCGGGTTGACACCGCCGAGCACCGGCGCGAGCTTGTCAGTCCAGCCCGCGTAGTGCACGAGCACATCGACGGCCGCCTGCACCTGATCGCGGTCAGAGACAGCGGCCAGCTGGTCGGTCCTCGACTCGAGTGCCTCGGCGGCGCGGTACAGAATCTGGCCGCGGTTATACGCGGTCCTGGCTGCCCACGGTACGGCCGCCTTGCGCGCGGCGGCGACCGCGTCGCGGACGTCCTTGCGCGAGGCGCGGGGAATGTTCGTAGCCCCGGCGCGGTCATAGCGGCCCGACTCCGAGCGCACGAACGCGCCGCCGATCCAGAGCTTGTACGTCTTGCGAACGGCCAGACGATCTGTCATCGCACGATCCGCAGGTACGGGCGCAGCCCCGCCGGGCCGCCCTCCCGGCCGAAGCCCGATTCCTTGTAACCGCCGAACGCGGCCGTCGGGTCGAAGTGGTTGTAGGTGTTCTGCCACACGACGCCGGCCTGCAGCTCACTCGCCACCTCGAACGCCTTGGCGCCCTTGTCCGTCCAGATCCCCGCCGCCAGCCCGTAGCGCGAGTTGTTCGCCTTCTCGATCGCCTCCGCCTGGGTGCGGAAGCTGAGCACGGAGACGACCGGCCCGAAGATCTCCTCGACGGCGATCCGATGCGCCGGCGACACGTCGGTGAACAGCGTCGGCGCGAACCAGTAGCCACGCTCGGGCAGGTCGCACGAGATCGTCCGCCGGTGCGCGCCCTCGTCCTCGCCGACGGCGACCATCGTCTCGATCCGCACAAGCTGCTCGGCGGAGTTGATAGCTCCGATGTCGGTGTTCTTGTCGAGTGGATCACCGAGGCGCAGGCGGCCCATCCGGGCCCACAGCTTCGTGATCACCTCGTCGAGCACGCTCTCCTGAATCAGTAGGCGCGAGCCGGCGCAGCACACGTGACCCTGGTTGAAGAAGATCCCGTTGACGATCCCCTCAACGGCCTGATCGAGTGCCGCGTCCTCGAACACGATGTTCGCCGACTTGCCGCCGAGCTCGAGCGTCAGGCGTGCGTTCCGGCCGGCCAGCGCGGTCTGGATGTCGCGGCCGACCGCGGTCGATCCCGTGAAAGCGATCTTGTCGATCCCCGGTGCGCGCACGAGTACGGAGCCGGTGGCGCCGTCGCCCGGGAGGATCGAGATGACCCCCAGCGGCAGCTCCGCCTCCTGGCAGATCTCAGCCAGCATCAGCGCCGTCAGCGGCGTCGTCTCCGCCGGCTTGAGGATCGCGGTGTTGCCGCAGGCCAGCGCGGGCGCGAGCTTCCACGCCGCCATCAGCAGCGGGAAGTTCCACGGCACGATCTGACCGACCACGCCCAGCGGCGCGACCTCTCGCGCGTTGACCCCGTAACGCAGCTTGTCTGCCCACCCGGCGTAATGAAAGAAGTGGGCGGCGGCCAGCGGGATGTCGACATCGCGAGATTCGCGCAGCGGTTTGCCGCCGTCGATCGTCTCCACGACCGCGAGCTCGCGGGAGCGCTCCTGGATCAGGCGGGCGATCCGGAATAGGTACTTGGCGCGCTCGAGATCTGGGAGCGCAGCCCACTTCGGCTGCGCGTCACGCGCGCTCTCGATCGCTCTCGATACGTCTGCTGGGCCCGCCCATGCCACTTCGGCGATCGGCTCCTCGGTGGCCGGATTGATCGTCGCGACGTAGCGGCCGTCCGCCGGGTCGCAGAACTCGCCGTTTACGAACAGCCCGTACCGAGGTTTGATCCGGACGTGGTCGGCCGATTCCCGCGCCGGCGAGTAGTCCCAGACGATGCTGGTTCGGGTCTCGGTTGAGCTCATTCCTTGGAGAAGTCCTCGGGCCGGCCGTAGCGGCCCGTTTCCGTCTTGGCGTACTGCATGAGCAGATCATTGAGCACGGACGACGCCCCGATCCGTAACCGCTCTGGCGTCAACCACTCGTCGCCGAGTGTCTCCTTGACGAGCACCAGCCGGTGCAGCGCTGCCTTGCTCGTCGAGACGCCGCCTGCGGCCTTGAAACCGACGCTCCGTCCAGTCCGCTCCGCATAGTCGCGAATCGCCTCGAGCATCACTAGGCAGACCCCCGGCGTGGCGCCGCTCGCCGCCTTGCCGGTCGAGGTCTTGATGAAATCCGCGCCCGCCTCCATCGCCAGCATCGAGGCGTGGCGGACGTGGTCGTAGGACCCGAGCTCGGCCGTCTCGAGGATCACCTTGAGATGCGCGTCGCCGGCACGCTCCCTGACCGCAACGATCTCCCCCATCACGCGCGTGTCATCGCCGGCCAGGAACGCCTCACGCGAAATCACCATGTCGATCTCGTCGGCGCCGGCTCCGACGGCGTCCTCGGTGTCGCGGAGCTTCGCCTCGAGCGACACCTGACCGGCCGGGAATCCGGTCGCGACCGAGGCCGTCCTCACGCCGGTTCCGTCGAGCGCGTGGCACGCGACGGCCACGAGCGACGAGTACACGCAGACGGCGGCAACGGGCGGGATCTCGGGCATCGTCGGCGCCGGGCACGCAGCCTTGGCGCACAAGTGGCGGACCTTACCGGCAGTGTCAGCGCCCTCGAGCGTAGTCAGGTCGATCATCGACACGGCTAGGCGAATGCCCTGCTGCTTGGCGGTCGTCTTGATCGACCGCTTACCGAGCTGCGCGGCGCGCTCCTCGACTCCAACTCGATCTACGTGAGGCAGACGCCGGATCACCGTCCGAGGCTACTACGCTCCGGTGCGGTGCAGCGCATTCTCGTCTTCTGTGGATCGAGTCCCGGCCGCCTGGAGGAGTATTCCGAGGCCGCCGCCGAGCTCGGCCGCCTGCTTGCGGTGCGCGGCCTGGAGACCGTGTACGGCGGAGCCAGCGTGGGGCTGATGGGCGCGCTGGCCGACGGAGCGCTCGCCGCCGGCGGCGCGGTGATCGGCGTGATCCCAAACCGGCTGCTGGAGGCCGAGATCGCGCATACCGGCTTGACGAAGCTGCACGTCGTCGAGACGATGCACGAGCGCAAGGCGCTGATGGCCGAGCTGTCCGACGCGGTGATCGCACTTCCCGGCGGCAGCGGGACACTCGACGAGCTCTTTGAGCTGTTCACCTGGAGCCAGCTCGGCCTCCATCGCAAGCCGCTCGGCATGCTCGACGTGGCCGAATACTGGCAACCGCTCATGGCGTTCCTGGCGCACGCCGTCAACGAGCGCTTCCTCCGCGCCGAGCATCTGGCAACCCTGACGATCTCTCGCGACGCCGGGGAGCTGCTCGATCGGCTCGCGGCGTACCGGCCACGCGCCGTGGACAAGTGGCTCGATCGCAGTTAGGCCGTGCCAAACACGCGGTCGCCGGCGTCGCCCAATCCGGGCCGGATGTAGGCGTTCTCATCGAGTTCACGGTCGACCGCGGCCGTCCAGATCCGGACGTCCGGATGCTCGGCATAAACCGCCTCGAGCCCCCCGGGCGCGGACACCAGGCAGACGAGCTCGAGCTGTCGGGCCCCCGCTCGCTTAAGATGACCGAGCGCATGCACGGCGCTGCCGCCGGTGGCGAGCATCGGGTCGAGCACGTACACGCGGGCGGTCGGGAGTCCGGGCGGCAGGCGCTCGTAGTAGTCGATCGGTACGTGTTCCTGCTCGTCACGGTAGATGCCGACGTGGCCCACGCGCGCATCTGGGAGCAGACGGAGAAAGCCCTCGACCATCCCGAGGCCGGCGCGCAGCACCGGCACGACGGCGACCTCGTCGCGCAGGCGCGCGCCGCGCGTCGTCTCGAGCGGGGTTCGGATCTCGACCTGCTTGACCGGCAGCCCGCGCGCGACCTCGACAGCCATGATCGCGGAGGCCTCGAACACCGCCTGGCGAAACGCGCCGTGGGCCGTGTCCCGGTCGCGCATGAGCGAAAGGCGATCCGCGAGCACTGCGTGCTCGACCACGGTGAGCCGATTCGGCATCCCGCGATGCTATCCGCGCGGTATGGTCGCGCGCGCCCATGGTACGCATCAACCTGGAACTGAAAGCCCGAGACAGCGACCCCGATGCCACCGCGGCGCGCTGCCTGGTGCTGGGCGCATCGGAGGACGGTGTCCTCGTACAGCGGGACACCTACTTCCTGTCGCGGCGCGGTCGGCTCAAGCTGCGCGTTCACGGATCCGCAGGAAGCGAGCTGATCGCCTACGTGCGGGGCGAGGACTCGGAGGCGAGTGAGAGCCGCTACGTGCTGGCGCCGGTGTCGGCACCGAGCGAGCTGGCCGAGGCATTGGCCGCCGCGCTGGGCACGGTCGTGGTCGTGTCCAAGCGCCGGCGGCTGTACCTGTGGAAAGGCGTGCGGATCCACCTTGACGACGTCGAGGAGCTCGGCACGTTCATCGAGTTGGAGGCGGTGCTTCCAGATGCGGGCGATCTCCCCGCGGCGTCCGAGAAGGTTGCCCGGCTGCGAGTTGCCCTGGGGATCGACGACGGCGCACTTGTGTCGGTCGGTTACGCGGACCTGCTGCTGGACGGGCCGCAGGCGCTGCTGCGCGCGGCCGACGCCGCAATGCGCAACGCCTACGCGCCGTACTCGAGGTTCAAGGTCGGAGCCGCCGTGCGGGGCCGAGGCGGCGCGATCTACGCCGGCGCCAACGTGGAGAACGTCGCCTATCCCGTCGGCCAGTGCGCCGAGGCCTCGGCCCTGGGCGCGATGGTGGCCGCCGGCGAAACGGCGATCACGGCAGTGGCGGTGGTGGCCGCGCGCGTCGAGGTCTGCCCGCCCTGCGGAGGCTGCCGCCAGCGGCTGGCGGAGTTCGGTAAGCCTGACACGCCCGTGTATCTCGGACGCCCAGACTCGGGCTTCCAGACGGCGACGCTCGCCGAGCTGCTGCCCCTATCGTTCGGGCGCGAGGAACTCGAGGCGTGAGCGCGGGCGCGGGCGCCGTCCTGGCCCAGCACGGGCCACGGGTCGGGATCATCCTCGGGTCCGGCCTCGGGGAGGTGGCCGACGCCATCGAGAACCCGGTGGTTGTGGGCTACGACGAGCTGCCGGGGTTCCCGCGGCCTGGGGTGGAGGGACATGCCGGGCGGGCCGTGCTCGGCGTGGTCGGCGGCGTGCCCGTGGCTGTGCTCCAGGGCCGCGCACATCTGTACGAGGGCGGCGACGTCGAGGCGTTACGTGCGCCAGTGCGGGCGCTGCAGGCCGCGGGGGCGGAAATCCTGATCCTCACCAACGCGGCGGGCTCGCTCCGCCCCGAGGTCGGCCCCGGGCGCCTGATGGCGATCACCGATCACATCAACGTGACCGGGGCCAATCTGCTGATGGGACCGAACAACGACTCGATCGGACCGCGGTTCCCGTCGCTCCGTGATGCCTACGATCCGGCTCTGTTGGCCGAGTTGCGGGCGTCGGCGCGCCAGGTTGGGGTTGCGCTCTCCGAAGGCGTCTACCTGGCGGTCAGCGGGCCGAGCTTCGAGACGCCCGCGGAGATCCGCGCCTATCGGGTGCTGGGCGCCGACGCCGTCGGCATGTCGACCGTGCAGGAGACGATCATCGCCCGCCACTGCGGACTGCGCGT
>JALYZL010000019.1 GCA_030948875.1 Actinomycetota bacterium | reverse complement strand
CCGCGGGCGCACTCGCACAGGTACTCGTAGGTGATGTCCCGGTAGTCCTCTCCGGTACGGATCACGCTCGCCGCCAGGTCGTAGGTGCGCAGGAAGTCAAGGAAGTCGGTGTAGCGAAAGCGCCCGTCATCGTCGAGCAACCCCTCAGGCAGCGCCAGGCCGTTGCGAACTGCGATGCGCCGTACGAGCTCAGGCGGAGCGGTGCCCTCGAGGTGGACGTGGAGTTCGGCTTTGGCCAGGGTATGCACGGGCCCAGAGGTCTATCAGGTCGCTCTGTCTGATAACTCTGCCCGGGTGAGGATCCTCGTCACCGGCAGCTCGGGACATCTGGGCGAGGCGCTCGTGCGCGCGCTGGGGGCCGATGGGCATGACGTCATCGGCCTCGACATCCTCCCCTCGCCGACCACGACCGTGGTCGGATCGATCGTCGACCGCGCGTGCGTCAAGCGCCACGTCGCGAGCGCAGACGCGGTCGTGCACACCGCCACGCTGCACAAGCCTCACGTCCGCACCCACCCGCGCACGGATTTCGTGGACACCAACGTCACCGGCACGCTGAACCTGCTCGAGGAGGCCGCGGCTGCCAAGGTCGGCCGGTTCATCTTCACGAGCACCACCAGCACCTTCGGCAGGGCCCTGGTGCCCGGCGAAGGACAGCCTGCGGCCTGGATCACCGAGGAGGTCACCCCGGTCCCGCGGAACATCTACGGCGCAACCAAGACCGCCGCCGAGGACCTATGCGAACTGATCTGGCGCGACCACGCGCTCCCGTGCCTGATCCTGCGAACCTCGCGCTTCTTTCCCGAGCCTGACGATCGCGACGAGGTCCGCAGCGCCTACGAGGATTTCAACATCAAGGTCAACGAGCTCCTGTACAGGCGGGTCGATCTCGAGGACGTGGTCAGCGCGCATCAGCGGGCCCTTGAGCGGGCACCCGACATCGGATTCGGCCGCTACGTGATCAGCGCCACGACGCCGTTTCATTCCGCAGATCTGACCGCAATCCGAGAGGACCTGCCCGCGGTCGTCCGCCGGCTGTTTCCCGATTACGAGGATCTCTACGGCCACAAGGGCTGGAAGATGTTCCGCGCGATCGACCGCGTGTACGTGAACGAGCGCGCGCGTCGAGAACTCGGCTGGTCACCACGCCACGACTTCCGCCAGGCTCTGGACAGCCTCGCCGCTGGAGCCGATCCGCGCAGCGCAGTCGCCCGCACAATCGGCGCGAAGGGCTACCACGCCGAGTCGACCGGCGTCTACACCGCGCGCTGAACCTGGACGACCGGGTCGGCGACGGTTGGTGGTGAGTCGCCGAGGGTGTAGGCGGCGCAGATTGTTTTCGCGGCGCGGTCCGCGGCCGAGCTGTCACGTGCGTGCACGAGCGCGAGCGGCCGACTGCCCGGTTCGACACGCTCGCCGAGTCCCGCGGCCTCGGTCAGGCCGACGCTGTGGTCGATCATGTCGTTCTCCCGAGCTCGTCCGCCGCCGAGATCGATGACGGCCAGCCCGAGCGCGCGGACGTCGATGGCGGTCACAACCCCCGCCTCGAGCAGCTCGACGGCATGGACGATCGGCGCCCGCCGCAGATGACGATCGGGTTGCTCAATGAGATCGAGCGGTCCGCCAAGTTCGGCCACCATGGCGGCGAAGCGCTCGGCAGCTGCACCCGTGTCGAGCGCGTGGACGGCTGCCTCCCGCGCAAGATCAACGCTCGCGTACAAGCCCCCGAGCACGAGCAGCTCGGCGCTCAACGCGAACGTCACCTCGCGCAGGCGCTCGTCGTGCGCGACGCCGGTCAGGTGATCGATCGACTCCCGCACCTCAACCGCGTTCCCCGCGGTTCGGCCAAGCACCTGGTTCATGTCGGTCAGTAACGCGTGTGTCGGCATCCCGTTGGCGCTACCAACCTCCATGAGCACCAGGGCGAGCTCCCGGGCCCGCTCGACGTCCGGAAACTGCGCGCCGGAGCCGACCTTGACATCCATCACGAGGGCGTCGAGCCCCGCCGCAAGCTTCTTGGACAGGATCGAGCCGACGATCAGCGGGATGGAGTCGACCGTGCCGGTGCTGTCGCGGATCGCGTACAGCCGCCGGTCGGCGGGCGCCAGCCGAGCAGTCTGGCCGACGATCGCGCAGCCGGCGCGCTTGGCAACGTCACGCAGCCGTTCGGACTCCGGCGCGACATCGTAGCCGGGGATCGACTCGAGCTTGTCGAGCGTGCCGCCCGTGTGCCCGAGCCCGCGGCCGGAGATCATGGGCACGATCGCGCCGCAGGCAGCAACGATCGGCGCCAGCAGCAGGCTGACCTTGTCGCCCACGCCCCCGGTCGAGTGCTTGTCCAACACCGGGCGGTCGGTGTCGCTCCAGTCGAGAACCTCTCCGGAATGCGTCATCGCCCCGGTCAGCGCGGCCCGCTCGGCGGCGGTCATGCCGCGCCAGACGATCGCCATCGCGGGGGCCCCGACCTGCGCGTCGGTCACTGTCCCGTCGGAGATGCCGGCGACGAGCTCGTCGATCTCGGCGGCCGAAAGTTCGCCGCCGTCGCGCTTACGTCTGATCAGCTCGGCGGCTAGCACCGCGGGATGAGGTTCAGGAGCAGACGGGTGAGGTCGGCGGCAGCGGTGTGGGCGGAGCGCAGCGTCTGCTCGTGGCTGAGCGGTTCGTCGCTGATGCCCTCGGCGAGGTTGGTGATCACGGACACGGCAGCGACGCGCAGTCCGCAGTGGCGGGCGATGATCGTCTCCTGCACGGTCGACATGCCGACGGCGTCGGCGCCCAGCACCCGGTAGGCGCGGATCTCCGCGGGCGTCTCGAAGCTCGGCCCGCTGACCGCCAGGTAGACGCCTTCAGACAGCGCAACTCCAACCTCGCGGGCCGACGCCCGCAGCGCCACCAACAGAGCCGGATCGTAGGCGTCACGGAGCGACGGGAACCGCGGCCCGATCGAATCGTCGTTCGGTCCCATCAGCAGATTCGCCCCGGTCACGTTGATGTGATCGGTGATCGCCATCAGGCGCCCGGGGCCGACCTCGGGGCGGAGTGAGCCTGCCGCGTTGGTGAGGATCAGGGTGTCCGCCCCCGCGGCCCGCAGTGCCCGCACCGGCGCGCGTAACGCGTCGACATCCCCGCCCTCGTACAGATGCGCGCGGCCCTGGAGCACAGCCACGGGCACGCCACCGACAACGCCGAGCACAGCCCGCCCCGCATGTCCCTCCACCCTAGGCCGCGGGAACCCCGGCAGCTCGTCGTAGCGGACAACGACCGGGTCCTTGATGGCGTCGGCCACCTCACCGAGGCCGGACCCGAGGACGATCCCCACCCGTGGCGCGTGCTCGGCCAGAACGGCGCCCGCCGCGCCCGCGCTCACGCCTCGAGTTCCTTGCGGCCAAACGACAGGGGCAGCAGCTGGGCGAGCGTCGCCGTCTGGAAGTCCGAGCCCGGGCGGCCGAGATACACGGGCGTATCGGGGTCACCGAACTCCGCCAGCCGCTGGCGGCAACCTCCGCAGGGCGGGCAGAGCTCGACGCGCTCGGCCACCACCGCCACGGCCGTGATCGCCGTTTCGCCTGCGGCCACCATCTCGCCCAGCGCCGAGGCCTCGGCGCATTGACCGACGGGATAGGCGACGTTCTCCACGTTGGCGCCAGCGTAGATCGCCCCCCCTCGGCCTCGCACGGCGGCCCCGACCTTGAACCCGGAGTACGGCGCGTAAGCGTTGCGCATCGCGGCGTCGGCCGCGCGCAGCAGCGCTTGCGGCCCGTCCAGCAGCAGGTCGGCGTAACCGGCCGATACGAGCGCGCGATCGTCGATCTCGAGGGCAACTCGCAGCCGGGCAACCTTGTCGGACGCCGCGGGGAGATCGCCCGCATCGGGAAGCACCGCCTCCAGCTCGATGAACGTGCCGAGCTCCTGCACGTCGTCGAGATGGATCCGCACGCCTTCCCACAGGTACACCCGCCGCCGCTTGGACACGACCACGACCGTGCCGAGCGCGGCGTCCAACGCCTCGGCCAGCGCGCTCGGTGCCGACACCGGGGCCAGCACATAGCTGCTCTCACCCGCCTCCGCGTTGTCGTCCCGCACGTAGGCGATCAGCTCGCTGCCCGCGGACCCGTGAACGCGCAGCTTGAGCCGACCGTGCCGCGACAGGAAGTAGGTGTCCCGTTGCACCAGGACACCCTGATCCGATGCGCCGAGCGCCAGGCAGCGCCCCGCCGTGGCATCGGGATCGCTGTCTCGGGCTTTCAGTTCCACGTTCATACGTGCCATGGGCGCGCGACCATACCGCGCGGATAGCATCGCGTGATGCCCAATTGGCTCACAGTGGTCGAGCACGCAGTGCTCGCGGATCGCCTTTCGCAGATGCGCGACCGGGACACGGCCCATCGCGCGTTTCGCCAGGCGGTGTTCGAGGCTTCCGCGATCATGGCCGTCGAGGTCGCGCGGGAGCTGCCGGTCAAGGAAGTCGAGATTCAGACTCCGCTCGAAACGACGCGCGGCCCGCGCCTGCGCGACGAGGTCGCCGTCGTACCGGTGCTGCGCGCCGGACTGGGGATGGTCGAGGGCTTTCTCCGTCTGCTCCCGGATGCGCGCGTGGGTCACGTCGGCATCTACCGCGACGAGCAGGAACACGTGCCGATCGACTACTACGAGCGGCTGCCGCCCGGACTCCCCTCCGCCCGCGTGTACGTGCTCGACCCGATGCTCGCCACCGGCGGCAGCGCCGTGCACGCGCTCGGTCATCTCAAGCGAGCGGGGGCCGGGCAGCTCGAGCTCGTCTGCCTGGTGTCCGCGCCCGGGGGGCTCGAGGCGGTCCATGCCGCGCACCCGGACGTCCGGATCTGGACGGCCGCGGTCGACCGTGAACTCGATGAGAACGCCTACATCCGGCCTGGGTTGGGTGACGCCGGCGACCGCGTGTTCGGCACGGCCTAACTGCGATCAAGCCACTTGTCCACGGCGCGTGGCCTGGAGGCCGCGAGCCGATCGAGCAGCTCGACGGCGTCGCCAGAGATCGTCAGGGCGGCCAGATGCTCAGCACGGAGGAAGCGCTCGTTGACGGCGTGCTCGAGGAACGCCATCAGCGGCTGCCAGTATCCCGCCACATCGAGCATGCCGAGCGGCTTGCGATGGAGGCCGAGCTGGCTCCAGGTGAACAGCTCGAACAGCTCGTCGAGCGTGCCGCTGCCGCCGGGAAGTGCGATCACCGCGTCGGACAGCTCGGCCATCAGGGCCTTGCGCTCGTGCATCGTCTCCACGATATGCAGCTTTGTCAGGCCGGTGTGCGCGATCTCGGCCTCCAGCAGACGGTGTGGGATCACGCCGATCACCGCGCCGCCGGCGGCGAGCGCTCCGTCGGCGAGAGCGCCCATCAGCCCCACGCGCGCACCGCCGTACACCGTCTCCAGACCGCGCGCCGCAAGCAGGTGACCGAGCTCGGCGGCAGCCTCGGAATACTCCTCGAGGCGGCCGGGACTCGATCCGCAGAAAACGAGAATGCGCTTCACCGCACCGCAGCGTAGTAGCCTCGGATCGTGATCCGGCGTCTGCCCCACGTAGACCGAGTCGGAGTCGAGGAGCGCGCCGCCCAACTCGGTAAGCGGTCGATCAAGACGACCGCCAAGCAGCAGGGCATTCGCCTCGCCGTGTCGATGCTTGACCTGACGACCCTTGAGGGTGCTGACACGGCCGGCAAGGTGCGCCACCTGTGCGCCAAGGCCGTCTGCCCGGCGCCGACGATGCCCGAGATCCCATCCGTTGCCGCCGTCTGCGTTTACTCCTCGCTCGTGGCCGTCGCGCGCGACGCGCTCGAGGAAACCCGCGTGAGGACGGCCTCGGTTGCGACCGGGTTCCCGGCCGGTCAGGTGTCGCTCGAGGCGAAGCTCCGCGACACCGAGGACGCCGTCCGAGCCGGCGCCGACGAGATCGACATGGTGATCTCGCGTGAGGCGTTCCTGGCCGGCGATGACACGCGCGTGATGAGGGAGATCGTCGCGGTCAGGGAGTGCGCCGGCGACGCGCGTCTCAAGGTGATCCTCGAGACGGCCGAGCTCGGGTCCTACGACCACGTCCGCCACGCCTCGATGCTGGCAATGGAGGCGGGCGCGGATTTCATCAAGACCTCGACCGGCAAGGCGGCGAGCGGCGCCACGCCGGGGGTCTGCCTGGTGATGCTCGAAGCGATTCGTGACCATGCGGAGCGGACCGGACGGATCGTCGGCTTCAAGGCCGCGGGCGGCGTCTCGACGAGCAAGTCGGCGCTGCACCGGCTGGTGCTCGTCAAGGAGACGCTCGGTGACGAGTGGTTGACGCCGGAGCGGCTGCGGATCGGGGCGTCGTCCGTGCTCAACGATCTGCTGATGCAGTACGCCAAGACGCAAACGGGCCGCTACGGCCGGTCCGAGGACTTCTCCAGGGAATGAGCTCTACCGAGACCCGAACCAGCATCGTCTGGGACTACTCGCCGGCGCCGGAATCGGCCGACCACGTCCGGATCAGACCCCGGTACGGGCTGTTCGTCAACGGCGAGTTTCGCGACCCGGCAGACGGCCGCTACGTCGTGACGATCAATCCGGCCACCGAGGAGCCGATCGCCGAGGTGGCGTGGGCGGGCGAAGCCGACGTATCGCGAGCGATCGAGAGCGCGCGGGAAGCGCAGCCGAGGTGGGCGGCGCTCCCAGATCTTGAACGCGCCAAGTACCTGTTCCGGATCGCCCGCCTGATCCAGGAGCGCTCCCGCGAGCTCGCAATCGTGGAGACGGTCGACGGCGGCAAACCGCTGCGCGAATCTCGCGATATCGACATCCCGCTCGCCGCCGCCCACTTCTTTCATTACGCCGGTTGGGCAGACAAGCTCCGGTACGGCGTCAACGCGCGAGAGGTCGCGCCGCTGGGCGTGGTCGGCCAGATCGTGCCGTGGAACTTCCCGCTGCTGATGGCGGCGTGGAAGCTCGCGCCTGCGCTGGCGTGCGGCAACACCGCGATCCTCAAGCCAGCGGAGACGACGCCGCTGACAGCGCTCATGCTGGCCGAGATCTGCCAGGAGGCGGAGCTGCCGCCGGGGATCGTCTCGATCCTCCCGGGCGACGGCGACACGGGCTCGGTTCTCGTGCGCTCGCCGGGGATCGACAAGATCGCGTTCACGGGGTCCACCGCCGTCGGCCGCGATATCCAGGCCGCGCTCGCCGGCCAAACGACCGCCCTGACGCTCGAGCTGGGCGGCAAGTCGGCAAACATCGTGTTCGAGGATGCCGCCCTCGATCAGGCCGTCGAGGGGATCGTCAACGGGATCTTCTTCAACCAGGGCCACGTGTGCTGCGCCGGCTCGCGCCTCCTGATTCAGGAGAGCGTGCTCGGCGAGGTGATCTCGAAGCTGTGGGCCCGGATGGGCCGCCTGCGCCTCGGCGATCCACTCGACAAGAACACGGACATCGGCGCCATCAACTCCGCCGAGCAGCTTGAGCGGATCGAGACGATGGTCGCCGCCGGCGAGGACGAGGGCGCGCACCGGCGGACGATCTCGTGCGACCTGCCCGGGCGTGGCTACTGGTTCGCGCCGACGCTGTTCACCGACGTCTCGCCGGCCCATCGGATCGCCGTCGAGGAGATCTTCGGGCCGGTCGTCTCCGTGCTCAGCTTCCGCACCCAGGCCGAGGCGATCGAGAAGGCGAACAACTCGCGCTACGGGCTGGCAGCGGGGATCTGGACGGACAAGGGCGCGAAGGCGTTTGCGGTAGCGAGTGAGCTACAGGCCGGCGTCGTGTGGCAGAACACCTACAACCACTTCGACCCGACGGCCGCATTCGGCGGATACAAGGAATCGGGCTTCGGCCGGGAGGGCGGGCCGGCGGGACTGCGCCCGTACCTGCGGATCGTGCGATGACAGATCGTCTGGCCGTTCGCAAGACGTACAAGCTCTGGATCGGCGGCGCGTTCGTGCGCTCGGAGTCGGGCCGCTACGACCGCGCGGAGACCACGAACATTCCCCGCGCGTCGCGCAAGGACGTCCGCGACGCGGTCACCGCCGCGCGCAAGGCGGCCCGACCGTGGGCAGCCAGGTCTGCGTATAACCGCGGCCAGATCCTCTACCGCGCCGCCGAGGCGCTCGAGTCGAGGACCGAACAGCTGGCCGCTGTCTCAGACCGCGATCAGGTGCAGGCCGCCGTCGATGTGCTCGTGCACTACGCGGGCTGGACCGACAAGCTCGCGCCCCTGCTCGGCGGGGTCAACCCGGTCGCGGCGCCGTTCCTCTCGTTCTCGTGGCCGGAGCCGACCGGTGTGGTCGGGGTCGTGGCCCCCGACCAGCCGGCGCTCCTGGGCCTCGTCGCCGAGCTGGCGCCGGCGCTCGCGGCGGGCAACGCCGCAGTCGCGATCCTGTCCGAGTCCGAGCCCCTGCCGGGGCTCGACCTGGCCGAGGTGCTCGGGGTCGCCGACATTCCGGCGGGCGTCGTGAACCTTCTCTCCGGACGGCGCGAGGAGCTCGCGACCGCGCTCGCCGCCCACCGTGATCTGAACGCGATCGTCGACGCCGCCGGCGACCGAGAGCTGTCAGCTGAGCTGGACCGGCTCGCGGCAGAGACGATCAAGCGCGTGCGCCACGCCTCCAGCGCCGCCACTTACGAACAGGCGGTGGCTGACGCGCTCGAGCGGCTCGAGGCCGTCACGGAGCTAAAGACCGCGTGGCACCCGGTGGGTGCATAGCGGCCGGGCCGAGTGCTCCTTCCAGGCGGAGGATCCGGCGCAGGATCGCCAGCGACGAGGCGTAGGTCGAGTCCAAGCCGTAATAGCTCAGCCCCCGCGCACCGAGGGTCCGTGCCTGCGTGTACGGCGTATCCGAGGCGTAGTGGATGATCCCGAGGTCGATCGGGAGCTTTGAGAAGTTGATGGCCTCGCCGACCGGGTGGCGATCGGCGTCCGCGATCTCATAGACCGCGTTGCAGAACGGACCGGCCTCCATCTCGACGACCGTGAACGCCTCGCGATAGTAGAAATCGAGGTACGAGCGGTTCTGGAGGAACGTGCTCTTCACGGTCACCGCCCGCTGGTTGTCGA
>JALYZL010000014.1 GCA_030948875.1 Actinomycetota bacterium | reverse complement strand
CTCACGAGCCCGCCCTCGAGGAGCCCTCACTGGTGGCGGCCTCGCCGGCGCCGGCGACCATGTCGCGCCGCGCGTTGCTCGGTACGGTCGCGGCGGGGTCGCTGCTGCTGCTCGTGCAGGGCGCCGGGCAGTCCATCGGCGGGCCGCTCCGCTCGCTGGCCTTTCTGCTGCCGCGCGGACGGGTCCGCCCGGGCCCGCTCGGCTTCCCGGTCAATAAGACGGCGGTCGCAGCCGGGATCACGGGGCCGAGGGTGGGGTCGAGCTGGCGCCTCCAGGTCGTCGGCAAGCGCTCCGTGTCGTTCTCGCGCGAGCAGCTCCTCGCCCTGCCCCAGCACACCTACGATCTCCCCATCGCCTGCGTGGAGGGATGGTCCACAACCCAGCGCTGGAGCGGTGTCCGGCTCCGCGACCTCGCCTCCTTGTGCGGTGTAACCGGCCCGGCCAGGGTCTATACCGCCTCGCTCGACCCCGGCACCTACGGGCACGCCACGCTCGGCCATGAGCAGGTGGCCGACGACCACTCGCTCGTCGCTCTCCGCGTCAACGGCCTCGACCTCTCACTCGATCACGGGTATCCGGCCCGCGTGATCTGCCCCGCGATCCCGGGCGACCACTGCACCAAGTGGGTCACGAACATGAAGTTCACGCCGGTATGAGCCGTTTCCGATCGCTCTACGGCGCGGGGCCGCGGCACTTGCTCGTGCTGCTTCTCTGCTTCGCGATCGCCGGGTTTGCGGTGGTGGGTTGGTTCGAGCGCCCCGGCGATGTCGTGACGGTGCTCGAGTGGTTCGCGGCGGCCATCGTGCTCCACGACCTGGTGGTGGTGCCGCTGTACTCGCTGCTCGACCGGATTGTCTTCGGGTGGCTGCGGCGACCGCGCAATGCTGCAGGCTCAGGGGCGCGCGGCAAGCGTCGGACGGTTCTCGGAGCGGTCAACTCGACGCCCTACCTCCGTATCCCCGCGATCCTCAGCGGCCTGCTGCTCGTGGTGTTCTTCCCGGTCATCTTCGGCTTCGGGAGCCAGGCGGAGCTCTCGGCGAGCGGGATTCGCGAGAGCGGGTATCTGGCGCGCTGGCTGATCGCGAGCGTGGTGATCTTCGCGCTGTCCGGGGTGGCTTGGGGGGCGGAGGTGAGGCGGAGCCGGGCCACAAGTGACGCGGGGCCCGAGGCTGGACCGGTTGCCGCGGGCGACGGCGGCGAGCTTCGGCCCGCACCGGGCCCGCAGCCGGAATCGGTGCAGATTGCGCGGAGCGGCAATGCCTTGCGAGCGCCAGCGGGCGGCGCGCCGGCAGTAGATCAGGCGGCGGCTGGCGACGGGGACCCATCGGCGCTGGATGACGTAGCGCCGGGTGGCGACGCGACCCCCGGGCGACCGGATGAGACGGCGCCGGGCGACGATGCCGCCCCCGCCCCGCCCGACAAGGCGGCGCCGAACGACGACTCCGCGCCGCCGCCAACGTCGGACTAGGCATCGACACACGCCATGTTTGCCGCACTTGGACTCAGGTGCGCGCTCGGGTGTGGCGATCTTCACCCCTTGGGGGCCTTCCATCTCGAGGCGCAGCCGGGATAGTGCTCGCATGAGCTCCTTCGACGTTGTCACCGACGCCTTGACGGGCGCCTCGTCGCAGATCGGAGGCGCCGCCATGGGTGCCGGAGACGCTCGCGCCTCGACGTCCTCGGCGTCGAGTCAGGCCGGCGCATTCGAGGGCGAGCCGATCGGCGCGACGTTCTCGGAGGTATGCGCGCGCGAAGCACAACGGAGGAGCTCGAGCGGACACTGCGATCGCTTGCGCATTGCGTGCAGGCGGCGGCCGAGGGTTACCTGATCACCGACCACGGAATCGCGCAGGCCAGCTCAGTCGCTGGAGCGGTCGGGACGCGTGCGACGCAGTCGAGCCCGCGGGGCGGCGCGAAACCATGACCGTGCCCTTTCCCCAGCTCCCGAAGGGATCGCCGGGCGGGATCGACTCGGCGGCCCGGTCGCTCCGGGCGGCGGGCTCGGAGCTGGAATCGTCCGGGGCCCGGCTGGCCAGCGCTACCGGATCGCTGTCCGGAAGCTGGCAAGGCCCGGCCGCACAGGCCTACCGAGGATCGGCGGACACCCTCGGTTGGTGCGCTCGCGGCGCGGCTGACTCGTTTCGGACCTGTGCCAGCGCGGTTTCCGGTTACTCGTCCGCGCTCGACCGGGCACAGTCGGCAATGCGGCGACTGCGTGTGCAGTACGACGACGCCACGGCCCGTGTTGCGTCGGCGAACGCGACGGCGGGGAATCTCGCCGGCAGCCTCGTGAACGCGAGCAAGTCGGCGACGCCGGGCCTGCAGACCCAGCTTGCCGCCGCACAACGGACCGCTACCAGCGCGACTGGGGAGGCGGACTCCTACGCCACCGCCGCACAGAAGGTGCTCGACGAGTTCAAGGCCGAGGCCAGCCGGTATCAGGCGCAGCTCGGCGGGAACCAGGGTGGACCGCTCGCGAATCCCCTGCTCGGCGGCCCGCTCGGAGCGCCGGCGACCCCGTTCGGAATCCCGATTGCCATGCCGGGCGGCATGGCCGCCTACAACGGCGTGCTGCCGGTGCTCGCGGGTGGGCCGATGGGGCCTGGATTGGTCCTTGCCAGCCATGCCGCGGATCTCCCCCAGGGCGGCGCGTATCCATACAACTCAGGACTGCCGGGCAACCGGCCCAACAAGCCTCCCAATGGCCAGGGCTACAAGGACAAGTACGGCAACCGGTGGGAGTGGGAACGTGCGAAGAACGAGTGGAACGTCCACCATCCCGGTCGCAGTAGATCCCACACGAACGTCGGGCCTGACGGTGAGATAACTCATGGTAAGGACAACTTCCCCAGCGTGCCGAAGCCGCCGAAAGTGCCGGCTGCCCCTCCGGCGCCCTCGGCGCCCTCGGCGCCCTCGGCGCCCTCGGCGCCGCCGAGCAGCGACGGCGGGGGAGGAGGCGGCGGTCCAAACGCCGTCGAGATCGTTGCCGGCGGTCTGCTCGTCGGGGGCGCGATCTTCCTCGCGCCCGAGACCGGAGGCGGGAGCTTGCTCGCCCTCGTAGGGCTATAGTCGTGGCGGCGTGAGGCGATGGAAGATCTAGTCGCGCTCGAGGCCACGCTCCGTAGCGGGGCCAAGCGCTATTACCTCACTTGGGGGCGGGTTTTCTCACCGGTCGATCCCGAACCACTGATCGAGACCGTTCGTCCGTACATCACCAAGCGGCAGCTCGGCGAGGATGTCACCAACATCCGGGTCTGTAACACGCTGCAGGAGGCCTCGCGCGCGCCGTACTTCTACGAAGGGCTGTTCGATTTCGCACAGCAACGAATCCCGGACGGCGAGGATTACGAGAAGTGGGCTGCCGAGATACGCGAGCAGCTCGCGAAGGGCAAGGAGCTGTACTACCTGGGCGCCGAC
The DNA here is from genome assembly GCA_030948875.1 of Actinomycetota bacterium. GTDB lineage: Bacteria > Actinomycetota > Thermoleophilia > Solirubrobacterales > Solirubrobacteraceae > Palsa-465. The sequence goes on along the minus strand of JALYZL010000014.1, from coordinate 6,823 downwards.
GAGTAGTTCGCGGCTACCCGGCCGCGCGGGCGGCGGTTCCGACGGGCTCGGGGCTCAGGCCACGCGGAGGGGTGCGCGCGCGAACTCCGCCATCCCGGCGCGGAAGTCCTCACGCGCCTTGAAGCCGAGCTCGCGCTCCGTCCGCTCGGCCGACGCGAACACGTGGCGGACGTCGCCGAGCCGGTACTGGCCGGTGATCAGTGGCTGCGGCGCCTCCGGACCCGCCGCGTCGGCGAGCGCGTGGGCCATCTCGCCAACGCTCCGCGGATCGCCGCTCGCGATATTGAATGCGCCGGTCAGTGGCTCCTCGCGCGTGAGCGCGACGACGTTCGCATGCGCGACGTCTCGTACGTGGACGAAATCGCGGAGCTGGCCGCCGTCCTCGAACACGCGCGGCGGCGCTCCTGCGGCGAGTGCGCTCGCGAAGATTGCGGCGACGCCGGCGTACGGCGTATCACGCGGCATGCGGGGGCCGTAGACGTTGTGGTAGCGGAGCGCCGTCACCGCGACGCTTGTCTCCCGCCCGAAGGCGAAGCTCAGGTGCTCCTGGTGGACCTTCGTCGCCGCATAGACATTGCGCGGATCGAGGGGCGCCGACTCGTCGACGGCGGTCGGCTCGAGGTCGCCCCCGCATACCTGGCATCGCGGCGAGAAGCGGCCGAGCTCGAGGTCTTCACGCGCGCGAGGCTCGGGCGTGGCCGGGCCATGACGCTTGCAGCGGTAGGCGCCCTCCCCATACACAACCATGCTGCTCGCCACCACCAGCCGTCCCCCAAACCCAGTCTCTGCGAGGGCGCCGAGGAGGACCGCGGTACCGAGGTCGTTGTGGCGAACGTAGTCGGTGATGTCGCCCATGTCGACCCCGAGCCCGACCATCGCCGCCTGGTGGCAGACGGTGTCGACTCCACGCAGCGCCTCGGCGATGACGTCGCGGTCGCCGACGTCGCCCTGAATGAACTCGGCGCCACGGTTCAGGTAGTCGGGCGTGACCGTGTGGGCAGCGTCGAGGAGCAAGTCGAGGACGCGAACCTCGTGTCCCTCGTCGACGAGCTCATCGACGATGTGTGAACCAATAAAGCCGGCGCCGCCAGTGACGAGGATCATTACCTCCCAACCTACGACACTTTGGCCGTCGCGGATCAAGCGAGGTGCTCTTGTTCAGCCTCACGTAACGATTTCCCGCGTAGGCTGCGACGGGTGATCGAGGTCATCCTGCCCGCGCTCGACGAGGCCGAAGCGATGCCGGGCGTGATCGCCGCGATGCCGGCGGGGTTCGAGCCGCTCGTCGTCGACAACGGTTCGGTCGACGGGACGGCGGAGGTGGCGGCGCGTTGCGGGGCGCGAGTTGTGGTCGAGCCTCGGCGCGGCTTCGGGTCGGCCTGCTACGCCGGACTCGTCGCGGCCCGGTCGGACATCGTCTGCTTCATGGACTGCGACGGGTCGTTGGACGCAGGCGAGCTGCCGCTCGTCACGGGACCGGTGGCCGGCGGTTCGCGGGACCTGTGCCTCGGGGCGCGCGTGCCGCAGGCCGCCGGGGCGTGGCCGTGGCACGCACGCGCAGCGAATCGTGTGCTCGCCTTCGAGGTCCGGCGGCGCTGCGGCGTGGCCGTCTCGGACATCGGACCGATGCGCGCGGCGCGGCGCCAGGCGCTGCTCGCTTTGGGGTTACGCGATCGTGGTTTTGGATGGCCGCTTGAGATGGTGCTGCGCGCCGCCGCCGCAGGGTGGAGCATCGGCGAGGTCCCGGTCGTGTACGGGCCGCGGACCGGCGGGCGCTCGAAGGTGAGCGGAAGCGCGCGGGGGACGTACCGGGCCGTGCGTGACATGAGCGTGCTGCTGGGCTGACGGGGTTCCGCCCGGGCGGGGGCCAGGCCGTTACACAACCGATCCGCCCACAGTTTCGTAGATGATCGTGTGATCTCTGTCGCTACGGTCTTCGCGAGTCCGGGCAGGGTGCTGGCGCTCTCTGCGGTGGCGGTGGCGGTACTCATGCTCACCGTGTGGGCGGTGAGCGTTCGGCTGCGCGACGTGTCGATCGTCGACCCTGTGTGGGGGCCCGCGTTCGTGCTCGTCGCCCTCGTCGCCGCTCTGGCGGGCCACGGCGACGCGGCTCGGCGCTCGCTTCTCTTCGCGATGACGGCGGCGTGGGGACTCAGACTCGGTCTGCACCTGACCAGACGCAAGCTCGCCGAGCGGGAGGAGGACCGCCGCTACGCAGCCATGCGCGAACGCAAAGGTGACGGATTCACCCGGTGGAGCCTGTGGGCAGTCTTCGGGACCCAGGGTCTGCTCGTGGTCATTGTGTCCCTGCCCATTCAGGCCGCGGCGAACCGTCCCGGCGGGCTCGGCGCCAGCGTGATCCCCGGCGTTCTCGTCTACCTCGTCGGTCTCGCGTTCGAGGCGATCGGCGACGAGCAACTGCGGCGGTTCAAGGCCGACCCCGCGAACCGAGGCGAGGTTATGGACCGCGGGCTCTGGCGCTACACCCGTCATCCCAACTACTTCGGCGACGCCTGCGTCTGGTGGGGCCTCTGGCTCGTCGCCGTCCCCGCCGGCGGCGTCTGGTGGACACTCGTGGGCCCCGCGGTCATGACGCTCCTCCTCGTCCGCGTGTCCGGCAAGGCAATGCTCGAGCGCGACATCGGCAAGCGCCGGCCCGAGTACGCCGAATACATCAAGCGAACGTCGGGCTTCTTCCCCCTGCCCCCGCGATGAGTGAGCGCGCGGCACGCCAGCGAGACGATGCGCCCGGCGATTCCGGGCTGCACGAGGTTCTCGACTCGGGCGCTCGCGAGCAGCACGCGCCCGTCTCGCCGGAGGTCCAGCTCTGCTTCGAGGAGTGCGGCAGCCATTCGGATCCGCTCGTTCTCCTCGTCATGGGCCTCGGCCTCGACCTTTGCTGGTGGCGCGACGTGTTCTTCACGCGGTTGGCGAGCCGGGGATTTCACGCCGTCCGCTTCGACAACCGCGACGTCGGCCGCTCGACCCACTTCCACGGTCCCGGCGTCTCGGCGCTGCAGTTCCTGCGGCGCACCGCAACGCCGACCTACACGCTGGCCGACATGGCCGATGACACGGCAGGCCTGATCGAGCACCTCGCGCCGAAGGGCGGCGCCCATGTCGTCGGGGCATCGATGGGGTCGTTCATCGCCCAGGAGCTCGCAATCCGCCATCCCGAACGCGTCCGGTCGCTCGTGTCGATCATGGCAAGGCCCGGGGACAAGCGCACGGGCCGGGTGGCCAAGACCATGCTCCCGGAGTTCCTGAGGGTGACGCCGGCCGACCCGGGCCGGGCCGTCGAGCACCTCGTCAAGAACTTCCGGCGCATCGGCTCGATCCAGCGAACCGCTGAGGACGACGAGGACGTGCGGATCGCCATGCGGCGCTCGATCGCCCGAGAGCAGGGCGACGGGACGGGACCCGGACGTCAGCTCGCCGCCATCCTGGCCGAGCGCGACCGCACTTCGGATCTGCGACGACTCGAGATCCCCACCACGGTCATCCACGGTCCGCGCGATCGCGTCATCCTGCCTTCGGGTGGCCGCGCCACCGCCGACGCGATCCCGAACGCCCACCTCGTGGAAGTCCCCGGAATGGGTCACGATCTGCCGCGGTGGGTGTTGCCGCTCGTCCTCGGCGCGATCGAACGTACGGTGGCGCGGACGGAGCGAAGTCGCGGATCCCCGGCGTGACGGGAACACCTGAATCCTGAGCAACGGCGGAACGTCCCACGTCGGGCCCGGTGCGTACTGTGCTGACACATGGGCACACCTGAGCCATCCGAACTCGCCGTGGGGTCCGGGGCGTCCGACGACGAGCTCGCGATCAGCGTCCGCGGCCTGACGAAGTCCTACGGCGACGTTCACGCGCTCGCCGGCGTCGACCTCGACGTGAAGCGCGGCACAGTCCTCGGCCTGCTCGGTCCGAACGGTGCGGGCAAGACGACCGTGGTGCGCATCCTGGCCACACTCCTGAGGCCCGACGCCGGAACTGCACGCGTCGCGGGTCTCGACGTCGTTCGCGACGCCGCCAAGCTGCGCGAGCAGATCGGCCTCGCCGGCCAGTACGCAGCCGTCGACGAGAACCTCACCGGTCTTGAGAACCTGACCATGGTCGGCCGTCTGTACGGCATGCGCCGCCAAGAGGCCAAGGCCCGCGGGACGGAGCTCCTCGACCGCTTCGAGCTCGACGAGGCGGCGAACCGGCCCGTCAAGACGTACTCCGGCGGCATGCGGCGCCGGCTCGACCTCGCAGATGCTTTGGTCGCCAATCCGCCCGTCCTCTTCCTCGACGAGCCCACCACCGGTCTCGACCCTCGAAGCCGGCTGAACCTGTGGGAGACCATCGAGCGACTCGTCGCCGAGGGCACCACCGTGCTTCTCACCACCCAGTACCTGGACGAGGCCGAGCGGCTGGCGGACACGATCGCGGTGATCGACCACGGCAAGGTCATCGCCGAAGGAACATCCGACGAGCTCAAGGACCGCGTCGGCGGCGAGCGCCTCGAGGTACGGCTCGAGGAGGGCGCCGATGCCGAGGCCGCGTTGGAGGCGCTCGCGCCAATGTCCGATGAGCCGGCGGTGGCCGAGGACGGCCTCGTGAAGCTAAGCATCCCCGAGCGTCGCGGCACCATCGTCGAAGCCGTCCGCCGGCTCTCCGAGGCGGGTGTAGGAGTCGATGACCTCGTGATTCGACGCCCGACCCTCGACGACGTGTTCCTCGCGCTCACCGGCCACGCGGCCGAGGAAACGCCTACGAACGAGGAGGCGGCGGCGTGAGGCGGCTCGTCAGCGACACGCTCGTGATCATGGAGCGAAACCTCAAGCGGTTCCCGCGGGCCCCCGAGCTCCTGATGGCGTTCACAGTCCAGCCGGTGATGTTCGTGCTGCTCTTTCGGTACGTGTTCGGTGGCGCGATCAGAACGCCCCCGGGGATCTCGTACGCCGACTATCTGATTCCAGGCATCATCGTCCAGAACATCGCCTTCGGCGGCTTCGTCACCGCGCTCGGACTCAACGAGGACGTCCACAAGGGACTGATCGACCGCTTCCGCTCGCTGCCCATGGCCCGCGCCGCAGTCCTCGCCGGCCGCACGTTCTCGGACGTCTTCACGAATCTCCTGTCGATCACCATCCTGGTGGTCACGGGCCTGATCATCGGGTTCTCGTTCAGCCACACGAGCGCACTCGAAGTAATCGCCGGCATCGGCATACTGCTGCTGTTCGGCTTCGCCTTCTCGTGGGTCTTCGCTTTCGTCGGCCTGCTCGTCTCCACGCCGGAGGCCGCAAACTCCTTCGGCTTCATCGCCGTCTTTCCCTTGACCTTCATCTCGTCGGCGTTCGTGCCGCCACAGTTCATGCCCGCCGCTCTCAGAGCCTTCGCCAACATCAATCCGTTCACCATCGTTGTCGACGCAATGCGGCACCTGTGGATCGGCCAGCCGGCGGGGAACTACGTGTGGGGCGCCGTTGCCTGGTCGATCGCGATCATCGCTGTGTTCGCACCGCTCGCCGTACGCCGGTATCAGCGCGCGGCGGGCGCGTAGGGGTAGGCGAGCACGGCCTAGTGCGCCGAGCCACCGGGCGTGGCGGCCATCGCCAGGAGGTTGCGCCGCTTCACTGGTCGAGGTCGACAATGACCACCAGCTTGGTCTCGTTGAAGAACAGGCGGATGCATTCCTCGCCGTATTCGATCGCATCGGGCTGAGGGAGCCCACCGCTCTCGAGCAGTTCTCGCATCCGCCGCTCGGCTTCCACTTTCCGCGTCAAAGGTGCCATGGGCGAAGAATGCCTCCGGGTCCTGAAACGGATCTAGACCTGGATGTGGCAAGTCTCAAACAATTGTGTGCCGGATCAGAACTTGCTCGCGGCTGGCTGCAGCGTAGGGGCGTAAAGAGTTCCTGCTCGCGGCCGGGTTCCGGTCCGGGCATGGAACCGGACGGTCGAGCGTGCCCGTCCGCTCGAGCAGGCCGGCGCGGTTGTGGCCACGACTCCGACGGACGCCGCAACGGGCGCCGACGTTCTGCTGAGCATGCTCGCCGACGGTCCCGCGACCGAGGCGCCGGGGTCGGCGCTCAAGCTCGTTCTGAACGGGCCGGAGAGTGGGAGGCGGTGAGGCGGGTAGGCGCCGCGGTGGCCCGGACCGCATGGCGCCAGCGGCGCCGGTCCGTTGCGGCTCGGTTAGACAAAGCCCCAGCGACTTGAGTCGTCTGGATCTCATCTGCTATCAATGGTGATCCGCCGCGGGGTGGAGCAGTCTGGTAGCTCGTCGGGCTCATAACCCGAAGGTCGCGGGTTCGAATCCCGCCCCCGCTATTCCGAAAAGGTCCGCTTTTGCGGGCCTTTTCTATTTTCCGGTGCGTATTCTCCACCGATCTTGTTGAGGTGGAGTACCAAAGTGGAGTACCAAACAGGGCTCGAAAGCGACGGATTTGACCCGGCCCCGGAGCGCCTGGATCGTCGCTGACACCATCAGCTCGGCCCGGTTCTGCAGGTTACGGCCGCTCCCCTACGCCGCGACGAGGCGCGCGACCTCGAGCAGCGATTCGGGCATCGGTGTATGCAGCTGCCACGTGATCTGGATCGGCCGCTCGCCACGGTCTTCGACGAACGTCGCCGGGCCGAGCAACGTGAAGGGCGCTGCCGCGCCGTTGGCGAGCGTTGGGCTCTCGCGCACGAAGAGCAGGACCGTGGTGCCGGCTTCGCGTTGCTGGCGATAACGACGCCCCGTTGGACTGTCCCGGGTCGTCGTGCTCTGCGATTCCCAGTGGAAGAGTCGAGACGAGAGTGCGTAGTCGCGGTAACGGGTTGACGGCGAATACCGG
>JALYZL010000658.1 GCA_030948875.1 Actinomycetota bacterium | reverse complement strand
GCGCGTGGCGAAGGACCTCGCAGCGCTCGAGCTCCCGGGTGGCGTCGAGCAGGTTGGCCGGAACGGTCTCGATGCCCGCGGCCGCGCGCTGCTCAGGCGAGAGCTCATGGAGGTTGGCGGCGTTGGGCTCGCCCGGGTCGAGGCAACGCTCGATGCCGTCGAGGCCAGGCCTTGCTGATAGGCGAGCTCGGAGAACCCGAAGCCGCGGGGATCCTCGGCCGGGTCGCGCTCGCAGGTTGACTCCGTCGCGCCGCATGCTGACGTGGAAGTGAGGGCCGTTTCCCGTCGGGTGCGCGAAGGGCTTGGGCATGAAGGTGGCGATGAGCCCGCGCTCGATGGCCATCGACTCGACCATGTAGCGGAAGAACACAGCGCGGTCGCACGTGGTGAGCGCGTCGGCGAAGCTGAAGTTCTGCTCGAACTGGCCGTTGGCGTCCTCGTGGTCGGTGGCGTAGTTGTCCCACCCGCGTTCGGTGACCGCCAGGGACACGGTCGAGACGAAATCGAGGTTCCGCGTTAGGGCGCGCATGTCGTAGCAGGGGAGCTCGAGCGTGTCGAGCGATCGGCGCGCTCGATGCCCCCGTCGGGGGTGCGGCGCAGGAGGAAGTACTCGAGCTCGGCCCCGAGCTTGAGCTCATATCCGAGCGCCGCGGGGCGATCGAGCGCTCCGCGTAGGATGGTGCGCGGGCAGTACGGCCATGGCTCGCCCTCGACGGTCACGTCGCAGGCGAAGCGCCGCCACGCTGGGTCGCCACGGCAGGATGGTGAGGCTGCGGGGATCGGGATGGCAATCGGGATCGGGACGGCAATCGTGTCGGGGGCGTGGCGTGGCGTGGCGTGGCGGGGCGGGGCCGGCGGCCGTGCCGGGTCCGGCGACCGGCGATGGCTCGCTGGGGATCGGGAGCTTGAAGCCGAGCTAGGCGGGGGGGCAGGTGGCGACGCGGGTGTTGTCATCGATGCGTTCGGCGCGCGTTGTCACCTCGTCGGCGCGCGTTGTCACCCCGTTCGGCTGGTGTCGTCACCGCTGTCACGTGCCCGTGACGATTCCAGGCCTGGTCGCAGAGGGTGTGGTCATTTCGGACGCGGTATGTCCGGAAAGACCGCCGGCCCCTGCGCTGAGTCAAGCGCGTGACGCGGCTGTCACGCGCCCGTGACGATTCCCGGCCTGGTCGCGGAGGGTCTGGTCATTTCCGTATCTTTGCGTCGCTCAAGACCACCGGCTTCGCTCGGGGCCTGGGCTAAACGTCGGCTAAACGCGGGCTAAACGGACTCACCGGGCCGCTAACACGTCCCGCCCCCGCCCCTTCGGCAGCACGGCAAACCCACCAACCGGAATACTGTCCCAACGGCCAATGCCGCGCCGGTGCCCGCCGGTCAATCTGCCTCTCCAACCGTGCCTCAAGACTGTTCATGACGGGTACCGCGCTCCGACCGGAGAGCGACCAACGGGAACGGGTGACCTGGACATGGAGCACACGATCGATCCGCAGCGGATCCATCACACCTGGGACAACACGCTCGAGCCCTCGCTGCGCGTGGCCTCGGGGGACTCCGTCCACTACGACCTGCTCATGGCCGGGCACGGGCAGGTGCACGAGGACGCGATCAGCTTCGCGGACACCTCGTTCGACTTCGCCACCCTCTACAACCTGCTCGGCCCGCTGTACGTCAACGGGGCGCAGCCGGGGGACACGCTGCGCGTGGACATCCTCGACCTCGAGCCCGGGGACTGGGGCTGGTGCGTGATCCTGCCCGAGCTCGGGACGCTGCCCGACGACTTCCCCGATCCCTACCTGAAGATCTTCGATCTGCGCGAGCGCGCTCACGCCCAGGTGGTCCCCGGCACAAAGGTGCCGATCGCCCCGTTCCTCGGGACGATGGGCACGCACCCCGACGAGCCCGCGACCGCCGAGGCCTTCCCGCCCCACAAGGGCGCCGGGAACATCGACACGCGCCACCTCACCGCCGGGTCGACGCTGTGGCTCCCCGTCTGGTGTGACGGTGCCCTGTTCTCGTGCGGGGACTGCCACGCCGCCCAGGGCGACGGCGAGGTATGCGTGGCGGCGATCGAGTGCGACATGAAGGCCTCGCTGCGCTTCACGGTCGAGCACCGGACGATCCCCGTTCCCTACTTCCGGACGCCTGGCCCCCTGACGCCGCTTGCCGAGGGCGCCGGCCACATAGGGGCGATGGGGATCAACCCCGATCTGATGGAGGGCACGCGCACCGCTGTGCGCGCCATGGTCGACTGGGTTGTGGGCGAGCATGGCCTCTCGCGCGAGGACGCCTACGTCCTGTGCAGCCTCGCCGGCGACCTGAAGATCCTCGAGGTGGTGGACGCTGGCGTGTGGAACGTCGGCATGACGATGCCGTTGTCGGTCTTCACCGAATAAGGAGCGACGCAGATGAGCCAGTCGGTGCGCGTCGTCGCGAGCGAGACGCCGCTGGAGGAAATTGCCTACGTGAAGGAGCTCAAGCGCGAGCTTCCCATCCTCGGCAAACATCGCGCTTCGGCACCGCGGTCATCGCCACGCGGGCACGGGCTCGCTGTGGTCCTATCTCATCGGCGGGTCCATGGCCCTCAATCTCGCGCTGTGCATGGCCGAGCTCGGCTCGATGTTCCCCGTCGCCGCCGGCCTCTACTCGATCCCGAAGGCGACGCTCGGGCAGGAAGATCGCCTGGCCGATGTAGTCGAGCAGGGCGAGGAAGCCGATCGGCGCGCTGGACCCAGCCTGCCGACCAAGTGGATTAGCGCCGGGATGTTGATCCTCGTCGCGCTGATCGCCTTGCTCAAACGTCAAGTTCAACGCGTGGATGATCGCCTTCTTCCTGGCCATCGAGCTGGTCGTCGTTGTGCTCGCGCTCGCCGGCCTCACCCACCCCCCACGCGGCGAACGCGACCGGCCTCAGCGTTGTGGCGACGATCGCGATCGCCGCCCCCTGGCCACGGCGCTGTTCTCCGTCAACGGCTACGACTCGGCGCTCACTTCTCCGAGGAGACCGAGGGCTCGGCCGGGCAGATTGGGCGGGCGGTCATCACCTCCGCCACGCTGGGGATTATCTTCCAGGTCATCCCCTTCATCGGGTGATCCTGGGAGCCTCGGCGTTGTCGAGCTTCCTGCACTCGACCACTCCGCTCACCGATGTCGTCCGCAGGTCGTTCGGGCACACCGCGGTGACCCGTATAACCTATGGCGCCATCCTCGCGATCTTCGAGGCCTCGCTCGCCATCACCTGCAGTTCTCGCGCGTGGTGTGCTCGAGTGGGCGCGACCGCGCCTGGCCGATGCCGATCTCGAAAGCCCTCGAGTGGGTGCAACCGCGCTTTCGCACCCCGTGGGTGGCGACGATGTTTGTCGGGATCTGCGGGGCGATCCTGTGCGCGCAGTCAAGCCTGATCGCCGTCGTCACCTTCACCTTGGTGCTCATCATCCTCTACGGGCTGATCGACATCTCGGCGCTCGTCAGCCGTTTCCGCCACCGAGCGCAGGCCCAGCCCTTCAAGACGGCGCTGTGGCCGGTGCCTCGGTTGATCGCCCTCGTCGGGGTCGGGTTCGCGCTCAGCCAGCAGAAGTCGAGCGACCTCGTCATCTGCGCCGCCATCTTCGGCGGCGGCCTCATCTACTACCTGGTGTTCCTCATGCCTCGGCGCGGCCGTTGCTGGACGCACACGGACGAGCGGCGGATGGCTTAGGGTTGGGTCGCTTGTGATGCGCGCCCGCGACTACGGCATCGTCATCGGTGAGGGAGAGCCGGGTCCGCTCAACGCGATCACCGACGTTGCCGGCGTGAGCGTGGGACACACGACGCTGATCGAGGGCTCCGGCGCGTTGCGTGTCGGACACGGGCCGGTCCGCACCGGCGTCACCGTGATCTTGCCGTCCGAGGACGTCGCGACGAGCCCGCTGTTCGCCGGCTGTCACCGCTTGAACGGCAACGGCGAGATGACGGGCCTGGAATGGGTGCGCGAGTCTGGGCTCGTCACCTCGCCGGTGGCGCTCACCAACACCCACAGCGTGGGGGTGGTGCGCGATGCGCTCATCGCCCACCGGGCGCGTGCGGGCCTCGGTGGGCGCATGAGCCCGTGGGCGCTGCCCGTCGTCGGCGAGACGTGGGACGGGGTCCTCAACGACCTCGACGGCATTCATGTCCGCTCCGAGCACGTCGAGGATGGGATGGCGAGCGCGTCGGCTGGACCCGTGGCCGAAGGCAACGTCGGCAGCGGCACCGGGATGATTTGCCACAGCTTCAAGGGCGGAATCGGCACCGCCTCCCGCCGGCGACCCTCCCAAGGGTGGGTACACGGTCGGCGTGCTCGTGCGGGCCAATCACGGCCGCCGCGCGCGTCTCGCGGTGAACGGTGTCCCCGTTGGGCGCCTGATCGGCCCCGAGGAGGTGCCTCTCCCCGGAGGGCCGCAGAACGTCTCGCCGGGGTCAGGGTCGATCATCGTCGTGGTGGCCACCGACGCACCGCTGCTTCCCCACGCTCGGTGCTCTAGCTAGTGGTTATGGTGTGCCCAGTGGCATTTTGGGGAGCAACGAGCTTCGAGAACGACACGGCGGCTGACTGGTTCCATCTTCTCGAGGAGGCGGTCGACCCAGGCGTGGTCATCGCGGCCACGCTCGATGACGCCTTGGCCGAGGCGGGCCACCTCGACCTCGACGCGTCCTGGCAGACCATCGCGGCCGCCGAGCTAGCCGCATCCTGTGCCGGCCACCCGCCTGTTCGCCTGCCCGACGGCGTCCACCGCTGGGTCAGCACCCATCCGCATGAGCCGCACGACGCCGAGATCGAAGCCGCGGTCGAGGCGGTAACGCGCGTGCGGGGGGAGAGCGAACTGCGCGACCTGTGGGAATCTGACGGCGAAGAAGGCGCGTGGCTCGAAGAGGTCGACGATCTCATCGCTCGCCTGGGGCGATCTGGCGCTGGAGACCCGGCGACGCTGTCGCCCTAAGCGCTCGATGGCTGCCATGAAATGGTGGGGCTGGGGTCTCGAGGGCCTCGAGTTCACGCACGAGGACAAGCCCGAGTTCGGGCCCTTCATCCGCGAGGTGCTTGGCGTCGACGTCCGGCGCGCAACGAGTGCGGCGGACCGGTGGGAGAACCTCCACATCCCGGAGCCGCGGCTCCCCGACCGGCTGCGCGCGGCGCTCGAGGAGGCGGTCACCGCCGACTTCGTGTCGGTCGACGAGCTCGATCGCGTGGTCCACGCCCGTGGGAAGTCGCTGCGCGATCTCGTCCGCCAGCGGAGCGGCGACTTCACCCGCATCGCCGACGTGGTCGTGCGTCCGGGGAGCGAGGATGAGGTCACCGCCGTACTCGGGGTGGCCATGTCCGCTGACGCCGTGGTCATCGCCTTTGGCGGCGGCACATCGATCTCCGGCTCGCTCGAGGCCCCCGCCGACGAGGTGCGCCCGGTTATCTCTGTCGACCTCACGCGCCTGGACAAGGTGCTCGAAGTCGACGAGGTCTCACGACAGGCCCGCGTGCAGGCCGGCGTCTTCGGCCCGCACCTCGAGGAGCAGCTAAGCCCCCAGGGCTACACCTTCGGTCACTTCCCCGACTCATTCACCCACTCGACGCTCGGCGGCTGGATCGCCACCCGGTCCTCGGGCATGCAGTCCGACCGCTACGGCGACATCGCCGATCTCGTTAAGGGCCTGCGCGTCGTCACCCCCTCGGGAACGCTGGTCACCCGCCCAATACCCGCGATGTCCACCGGACCGAGCATCCGCGAGATGGTGCTGGGCAGCGAGGGTCGCCTCGGGCTCATCACCGAGGCAACGGTCCACGTGCGGCGGATCCCCGCGCGCCGGCAGATCCTCGGCTACCTGTTCCCGACCTTCGTCGACGGCCTGGCCGCCATGCGCGACATCGCCGCGAGCGAGTGCTCGGTATCGGTTACCCGCGTCTCCGACGCCAACGAGACGCGTTTCTCCTTCGCCACGCGCACGCGGCCCACGCTCCTCGATCAGCTCAAGTCCCGCGCCCTCAAGGAATACCTGACGCGCCGGCTGAGATTTGATGTGCACCAGATGTCGTTGTCCTTCCTCGGCTACGAGGGGAGCGAGCGCCACGTGACCCAGCAGCGCAAGGCCGCGGGGGAGATCGTCAAGCGCCACGGCGGCCTGTGCATCGGCTCGAGCCCGGGCGCGCTCTATGATCAGAAGAAGTTCGACACCCCGTACATCCGCGACTTCCTCTTAGATCGCGGGGTCGCCGCCGATGTGTCCGAGACCGCGACGGCGTGGAGCCGGCTCATCCACGTCTACGACGCGGTGACCGCGGCGGCGGAGCGCGCCTTTGCCGAGCTCGGCGTCCAGGGTTACATGCTGTGCCACTTGTCCCACAGCTACCACGCGGGCGCGTGCCTGTACTTCACCTTCGCCTTCCAGGCGACTCCGGGCGCCGACATGATCGCGCAGTACGCAGTGGTGAAGTCGGCGGTCCAGCAGGCCTTCGTCGATCACGGCGCCACGCTGTCGCACCACCATGCCGTGGGGACAGAGCACTCCGAGTGGCTCGAGCAGGACATCTCGGCGCCCGGGGTGGGGATGCTGAGAGCGCTGTTCGAAGGGACCGACCCGGGTAGGCATCTGAACCCTGGAAAGATTGTGTGATGGCTCCCAGCGGCGATCAGGTCTGGGCGCGGACGCCGCCGGCGCGGGTGGGGCGCGAGCTCGTGCTCTGTGGGGTGTTCGGCTCGATCGTTGTCAGCTACGCGCGCCGGAGGATCACCGGGCTCGAGCACCTCGAGCGCGTCGCGGGCCCGGCCATCTTCGTCGCCAACCATTGCAGCCACGTCGACACGCCGGTCCTGCTCCTCGCGCTGCCCGCCGCGTGGCGGCGCCGCACCGCGGTGGCGGCGGCGGCCGACTACTTCTACGGTACGCGGCTCCTTGCCGGAGCGGTGTCACTGGCCTTCGGGACCGTCCCGATCGAGCGGGACGGGAACGGCGCCGGCGCCGATGCGGCTCACATCAGGCGCCTGCTCGATGACGGCTGGAACCTCGTCGTGTTCGCGGAGGGGACGCGCTCACGCGACGGCAATGTGGGACGCATGCGCTCGGGCGCCGCCGTGCTCGCCGCTGAGCACGGCGTGCCCATCGTCCCCGTCTACATCTCGGGGACGCATGACGCGATGCCCATCGGCCGCCACTGGATGGTCCGCCCCGAGGGTGGTAGGCGCTTCGCGCGCCACACGATCACGGTGAGCTTCGGCGCCCCCATCGACGCCGCCAGGCTCGGGGACTGCTCCGAGACGATGGCGCGAGTGCGCGAGTCCATGGAGGCGTGCGGGGCGGATATGACTCCTCACGGAACCGCGCCCGCCCCGCATCTGGCGATGCCGTCGCCGTCGCTGCGCTAGCGCTCCTCGACCACGAGGAACACCGGCAGCTTCGCACGGCGGCGCACCCGTTGCGGCTCCTGGGACCACATCATGTCCCCGACCGGATCGACGCGGTGGCGAGCGTCGGCGGCATCGACGCCGGGCTCGCCGAGGCGCTACGCGAGGCGTTCGAGGTGATCACGCGGCTGCGCTTCGATCACCACGCCGCTTCCATCGCTGGCGGCGCGGCGTCCGACAACCTCCTCGACCCGGGCGCGCTCGCCCCGATCGCCGGCGGCGATCTCCGCGAGGCGCAGCACAGCGTCCGCCGCGCGCAGAAGCTCCTCGGGGCCTGGGTGCCCGCGGGCCTTAACGGCCCGGGCATGTAGCGCGAGCTACCACATCTTGGGGACAAAGTGTGCCCGCCGATGCCATTCCGGCCGTCCCGGTGACGGTCTAGTCTCAAACGCACGATGTGCGGGATAGCCGGCCTGTATACGAAGTCGCCCGCGCTCGAAGCGCAGCTCGGGCAGCAGCTTTCGCGGATGCTCGAGCAGCTCTCGTTCCGGGGCCCGATAGCGCCGGCCTCGCCTTCGGCCGGGAGCCCGCGCGCGAGGGGTGGTGCAAGGTGTCGCTCCACTCCGCCGACGCCGACCCGGGCTGGCACGGCGTGACCGCGGGGCTCGCGCGCGCCTTCGGCGAGGCCTCGCCTCCGCGCGTCCGCGCGACGCGCGCGACCTTCGTCATCGCCGCCGACACCGAGCTCGTTAATGCCTGGCTCTCCGAGCACCATCCCGAGCTGCGCCTGATGAGCGCCGGCAGCACGATCGAGATCTACAACGAGGCCGGACCGCCGCGCCGCTTCGTCGAGCGCTTTGCTCTCGACGACATAGGCGGCAGCCACCCGCTCGGCTAGACGCGCAGGGCCACCGAGAGCCGGGTGACGACCGAGCATTCGCCACCCGTTGTCGACCGGCCTCGACCTGAGACCTGTGCCTCGTCCACAACGGCTCGCTCTCGAACCACAACCGCCTGCGCCGCGTCCTCCAGCGCCAGGGCATCCACTTTCCAGACCGACAATGACAGCGAGGTCGCCGCCGCTATCTGACCTGGAAGATGCGTGAGGGCGCGACGCTCGAGCAGGCGCTTGGGCTTCGCAGTGCTCCGCGATCCGATCGCGTGTAAGCCCGCGGTGATGGCGGAGACCACCGAGCGGGTGGCCATGGCCTCCGAGTACCGCGCCATCGCCGTGCTCCCGGGGGCGGAGGACGCGGTGCTGTGGGAGCCAGAGCCGGGTCGCGTCTACATCTGGGGCACGACGCCGGTGGCGTGGGAGGCATCCGCACCGGCGCGGACGTGGCCAAGGCGCCGGCGCTCGGGGCCGACGCCGTATCGATCGGGGTGGCGGCGCTCGTCGCGCTTGGCGACAACACCCCCGAGCACGACGAGGGCTACCGCGCGACCGGCCCCGCCGGTGCAGGGCGGCCACCGGCTCGCCAACTGCCTGCGCACGCTCGTGCTCGAGACCCAGACGCTCGCGCGCCTGCGGCAAGTCCCACGTCCACAACCTCGAGCCCGAGGATCTTGTCGCCCTCACCATCGAGGCCGCCGCGATGGCCCGCGTGCCCCTGGCGGCGACGAGCTGGGTCCCGGGAAGCGGAGGATGACGCCCTCGGACTAGTGCGCTAAGTTGCCCGAGCGACCATGGGGAGCGGTCCGCTCGATATCACCGGCGACACGGGCCCAGGCCGGCCCGGGAGCCCGGTCCGGCTGCGGATCGAGCTCGTCGTCGCGGTGGCTCTGGCGATCGCGCTCGGCCTGCTCGCCGTGGGGTTCGTGGGCACGGCGTTCGAGTCCGCTCGTCCCCACGGTTCGACGCGCTTGGGGCAGGCCGTAGGCGCGGTCGTGTGCCTAGCGCTCGCGGTGCTGTGCACGCGGTGGGCCATCGATATCGAGCACCGCCTGCGGGGAAACCAGCCCGTGGCGCGGGGCTTCGCGGCCGCCGACATGCCCTCGGGATCTCGCCGATGGCTGGCGCTGTTCGGGTGGCGCCGGCGCGGTCGCTATAGCCCCGTCGGCGGAACGGTGGTGCTGCTGTTCCTCAGCGGCGCGGCCATAGGGTTCGCCGTCGGCGCGATCTCCGATCACGCGCAGGCCGACCGCTCGAGCTACGTGCAGCATCACGGAACCCCGGCGGTCGCCACCGTCGACTCGGTAACGAACACCCAGCACTGCTCGCGCAGCCACTGCAGCTACACGGCGGCGGTCGCCCTCACGCTCCCCAAGCCGGTCGACGGGACCGAGACGACCGTCGCCCACTACTCCGGCTTCGCCACCCTGAGCTCCGGCGAGAACGTAAGGGTGCTCGTCGACCCCAAGCAGCCGGGCTACGCGGAGTTCCCCGGATCGCCGTTCAAGGGCGCGGCGGCGTGGATCGCGATGCTGATCATTGCCGTGGTTTTCGCCGCGATCGCGATCACCGACGGCCTCGCGCTCCGCCGCATGCTCGGCCACCGTCGCGAGCACGCGGCGACGACGCTCGGCGGTCTGCCCACGACCTGACGGTCTTGGCGGCGCCTACAACAGCATTTAGAAAACTGTGGAAAACTGGCGCCGTGGCCGACCGAGATCTCCTGGCACGTCTAACGCGCCATGGAGCCCTCCGGGTTCCCGAGGTCACGGTCTATTTCTGGGTGATCAAGCTGCTGTCGACGGCGATGGGCGAGTCGACGTCCGACTACGGCGTCCACGCGATCGATCCCGTGATCGCGGTCAATCCTCGGATTCATCGGGTTCGTGATCGCGCTGACCCTGCAGTTCGCGGTGCGCCGCTACATCGCGTGGACGTACTGGCTCGCCGTATGCGGGGTCGGGGTGTTCGGAACGATGGCTGCCGACGTGCTCCACGTCCGCTTCGGCGTTCCCTACGTGGCCTCGGCTGCGCTCTTCGCGGTCGCGCTGGCGGCGGTGTTCATCGCCTGGGATCGGACTGAGAAGACGCTCTCCTTCCACACCATCGACACGCCCCGACGGGAGCTTTTCTACTGGGCCGCGGTGGTCGCGACGTTCGCGATGGGGACCGCGCTCGGAGATCTGTCTGCCTACACCTTCGGCCTCGGGTACTTCCCCTCGGCGCTGGTGTTCCGCGGTGATCGCTATTCCCGCGATCGGCTACTGGAAGTTCAACTGGAACCCAGTCTTGGCGTTCTGGTTCGCCTACGTCGCCACCCGACCGCTCGGCGCCTCGGTCGCCGACTGGATGGGCAAGCCGGCGAGCGCGAGTGGACTTGGCTTGGGCTCCGGACGCGTCGCGCTCGTGCTTGCCCTCCTCATCTTCGGCTTTGTCGCCTTTCTGGCGGTTACTCGTCGGGACGTGCAGCGCGCGGGCGCCGGGCGAGGCGAGGATCACCGGGTGCGTGTGGGGGTCGGCGAGGCGGCGCCCGAGACGGGCGACTGAGCGCGGCGGTTCTCGCGCGGGGAGCGCCGGCTTGGCGCGGCGGGCTTGAACCGGCGCGGTAGGGCTTGACCGCCGGCTGGGCGGGTGTGTGGCGGCCGGGTGTCGATCGGTCCGACCTGTCCGGTCTAATCGACAGCAGTTCGGAGCCGGCAGGCGCTCCGCCGTGAACTGGTGTCGATCGGTCCGACCTGTCCGGTCTAATCGACAGCAGTTCGGAG
>JALYZL010000645.1 GCA_030948875.1 Actinomycetota bacterium | reverse complement strand
ACAGGGTTGGGCGCGGCGGTCGGTTCAGGCTCGCTGTGGGTCATGGGCGGTTCTCCTTGCTTGGTCGACGGTGCAGGAGCGTCCGGCCCGCGGAGCGCGCTGAGGGCAGCGGTGTACGGCTCGCCTGTCGCCTCCATGCGGTCACGCACCAACCGCTTGAAGTCTCTTCGTCGAGTCATCTCTCACCCCGCTGATCCGCAACATGCTCTCCAGCAGCACCTTGCAGCAGCAAAGGCCGGACGACTTCGACCCGAGGGGCTTCCTCCCCCCTTCGCCCGGCGAGGCCCGGCTGGAGCGGGACCTCAAGGCTCGGCGTTGGGTGCGCCACTCGAAGGCTACTGCGCGACGAACGGCTCGGTGGACAGACTCGACTCGACCGTCGCCGGTTCGAGGCACAGCGGTCCCATCGAGTGCGGCGCGCACCCGGCGGACTGGGCGGTGGACCGGCCAGCGGTCGGCCGCGAATAGGGGGCACGTTGCCCCGGGGTGTTACTCCTGAAGGACTTCGCGCGGTACTCCTCGAGCGCAGCGACCTCGGCCCGGAGGCGCTTCAAGTCGCGCTCTACCCGTAGGAGCTCGGCCTTCGCTCGCCGATGCCGATGGTCGCGATCGTTGTACGTGCTCTGCGCCCTTCCGGCGCCAACCTTCTTCCACAGGCTGCTTCCTCTCGGTGCTGCCCCCCTGCAACGTAACGCCCTCCGACGGGTTGGCCGATTCGATGGGTGGACGCCTGTCATCGTTCCCGGGACAAAGTCCGTGAGGCGCACGGGTGGGCACAGCTGGGCGGAGGGCGGTCTACCGACTAGGCCCGGTGGAGAGCCGGCTGGTCGGCCATGACCGACGCCGCATGTGTCACTTTGCCGGCGTTCGGGGGCGCGCTTGGCGGCGAACGGGGCTGTCATTAGGTGACAAGCTTCTTCCTCACGCCCATTGACGGCGTTGGATGATCAACACCGATGAAACCTCCTGCGGTCTCCTTCCCGCCTCCGACTGCGGTGCGTAAGGCGTGGGGTGTCGACACGCTGAAGCCGCTCGACGGCGGACAGGGCATGGCGCTCGTGGGAGGCGGCGTGGTCCTCAAGCCCGTTCTCGACTGCCGCCAGTTCGACTGGCTGGCAGGCGTCCTGTACGAGCTTCCTCCGGTCGATGACCTGCGCATCATCCAGCCCCGGCCGGCTCGAGACGGAAGGTGGGTCGTCGAGGGATGGTCGGCGTGGGAGTACCTGGAGGGCGAGGTCGACTCGGCGCGCTGGCCGGAGGCGCTCTGGGTTTCCGACCGGTTCCACGACCTCGTCTCTGGCGTCACGTGGTCGCCCGCGGTCCAAGGCTGCCACCACTGGGCGATCGGCGATGCGTTCGCATGGGGCGAAGCCGACATCGCCTTCCCGGACCCGTTTGAGTCACTGATCAACGACCTCACGGACTCCCGCGACTCGCTCGACGACCTGCCCTGCCAGCTCGTCCATGGTGACCTCGGGGGCAACATCGTCTTCCACCCAGGGCTGCCGCCGGCGGTCATCGACGTAAGCCCCTATTGGCGACCAAAGCGCTACGCCGACGCGATCATCGTGGCCGATGCCATCGCGTGGGCTGGGGCCGATCTCCAGGCCCTCGAGCCTCTACGCGACCCCATCGGACGTCAGATGTTGTACCGCGCCATCCTTTTCAGGCTCGGCGCGGCGGCGATTGCCTTCGACGGTCGCGACGATCGGTTCGGCGTCGAGGTTGCTGCCTATCAGCCAGTCGTCCAAGCGATCGGCACCGGCGGCCCTGAGAAGCGTCGAGAGGATCTTCACGACGGTCGTCTTGCCGGCCCCGTTGGAGCCGAGCAGGGCGAAGATGCTGCCCCCGCGCCACGTCGAGGTCGACGCCGCGAAGCACCTCGAGGTCGCCGAACGACTTCATGAGTCCGGCGATCCGGATGGCTGGTGTCATGCTCATGAGACCAGCTTGAAGGGTTGACCTTGCGTCAAGGTTAAGCCCAATGTCGCCGCTCCTACCGGAGTAGGTGCTTCTGCGGTAGGTAGCCTGGTGGGCGTCGAAAAGATGAGCGTGTCGTTTGCACTCGATCTGGCAGAGGCCATCTGAACCTCGGCCACGGCGGCCGGGCAGAGCGTCTCGGCGTGGCTTGCCGAGTCAGCCCGCGACCGTCTGCGTCTTGAGGCGCTGGAGGATGCCGTCGGCGCATGGGAGCAGGAGCATGGCCGGCTCACGGAGGTGGAGGTGGCTGAAGCGGAGAGCGCGCTCGAACGTGCTGCGGCCGGACGACGCTCTGGCACTGGGTGACATGGGCCTCGTCCTCGACGCGGGTGCGTTGATCGCATTTGATCGGGGTGATCGTGAG
>JALYZL010000632.1 GCA_030948875.1 Actinomycetota bacterium | reverse complement strand
CGCACCGGGTCCGGATCGTCGCCCGCCGCCACCCCCTGAACACCGTCAATCGGGCTGTCGGCCTCACGGGAGCCGGGCTCTGAGTCGAGATCGGCGGCGCGGGGTGCTTCGGCGTCCGCGCCCTCCGGGGCAGGTTCGGCGTCCATCGCGTGGCGGCGCATGCCGGCGATGATGTCCTCGGCCCGCTCGCTGCTGGCGTCGGCCCACGGGGCCGCCATCTTCACGCCGGACCGCCCCCCGGCCTCGAACTGCCCGCGCAGCGGCCCGGCCGCGGCGGCCCCGAGCTCGCCGAGGGGGATGAGCTTGACCAGCGCCCAGGGGGTAAAGGCGCCGAGGGTCACGAGGGCGATTCCCGCCAGCAGGCTGGCGATGCTGAAGGTCCCGGCGGCGTGGTCGAGGGCGCCGGCGCCGAGCGCGAGCACCGAGACGATCGCCAGCTTGGCGAGGATCAGTGCGATCAGGTGCTCGACCGCCCGGATCGCCCAGACCCGCCGCGCGGGCCACACGAAGGCGGCGAACACGAGGGGCAGGGTCAGGACGATCACGTAGACGGCAACCTCGCGGAGCACCAGCTCGAGCCACAGCACGAGCGCCCCCGCGGCGACGAAGAAGCCGATCAGGAAGGCCACAAAGGGCGAATGGGCAAACCTAGTGAGGAGACCGAGGTACAGACCGGCTTTGACGAGGAAGTGGGTGGCCTGGCCGCCCGCCGCCTGCTCGATGATGCCCGAGAGGCTGTCCGAGGCCCCGAGCAGGAGCGTGGTCAGCTGCACCGCGATGCCAATCGCGAGCATGGCCAGCGGCAGGTAGCCGAAGGCTGCTCGGGCGAGCATGGCGAGGTCGGAGCGCATCAGCGCCTGGATTGCCGCCGCGAACAGAAAGGGGAGCGTGAGCAGGGTGGCGATCGCCGCCATGTGCCAGTAGGTGGAGGAGAACCACGCACCGAGCTGGGGGTCCGTGGTCTTGCCGAGCAATGTCGCCGTCTCGTGCAGCGCGAAGGCGGCGCCGCCGAGGACCCACGTGACGACCGCGGCGAGGCCGAGCGCGGGGGTGGCCCCGCCACCAGCCGGCTGGGCACCCCCGGCTTGGCCGACGCCGGCCGTCTGGCCGATGCCGGCGACCTTCTTGACGATGCCGACGACCTTGCCGACGATCGAGGCCGCCTTGCAGCCGACACCCAGCCACTTGCCGGCGGGGGTGTCGCCGAGGGGGGTGCTGCCTGCGATCTTGCAACCGATGCCGAGGAAGCTCGCGGATGCGACCGCCGGCGTCAGCGCGCAGATGGCGAGCGCCAAGCCGAGCGTGGTCAGGACTCTACGGCGCATAGGCATAGTTGGTGAGCAGGTCGACCGAGACCATCCAGCTCGCGACCTGGCCCGCGGTCGCCGCATGGCCGGGAGGCGGGAGCTCTGGGCCGGCAGGCGCGTCGGTGACCTTCCAATCGCCCTTGGTCCACTGCACCGAGACGGTGGTGGTCGGGTACGCGAGAACCTCTCCGGGAGCCGAGAGCTCGAGCACCGCGAGCTGCCACACGCGCACGCGCGCGATCGTTGACGAGTACTGCTCGATGGCGTACCCGAGGGGCCACGTCCTCACGAAGTACCGCGTGTGCGTCGCCAGGAGGTGACGGTGCACCAACACCGAGGCCCGTTCCGCGGCGCGTTCCGCACGGGGTGCATAGGCCGGGGTGGCGAGAGCGCTAACGGCGCCCGCCCAGGTGCCGTTGAAGAAGGCCACGCCCGTGGTCTGACACCAGGTGGTGGCCGCGTCGACGGCGCCGGCGGGGGTGTGAGGGAAGATGTCGGCGGCGGGAGTCGGCGGGGTGGCGCTCGTGGCGGTCGCTGTGCGCGTGACCTTGGCACGCGGTCGGCCGCCGCCGGAGGTGGCGAGCAGCACCACGCCGACGGCGACGGCGATCGCTGCCGCGAGCGCGGCTGCGCCGTGGCGCGGCGTCGGGTACCGGTTGTGGAGCGGCCAGCTCATCGGCGCTACTGCGAGGCGAAGGGGGCGGGAGAACCGTGGCGGGGCGAAATCACTTCGCCGTGCTCCCGAGGTGCTGGAAGAAGTTCACAAGGCCGGGAGCGGCGCCGACGACGAGTGCCGCGGCCGCGGAGATCAGGGCCGCCATGCGCCCGCGGGCCGCGAACTGGTGGTTGTGGGTGTGGGACGCGACCGCCCACAGCGCGGCTCCCACGAACGCGCCGATGACCGCGATCGACAGCGACCACGCCTCGGCACCGTTGACGAGCTGCTGGAGGACATTGCTGCCGGGGAGGGCGGTGAGGTTGGGCGTCGCTGTGACGCCGAGGACGAGAGGCACGGCGGCTCCTTGTTCGGTGACTAATTGAGTCTAAATCAGCCTAGCAATTATAATTTGATCTTGCTAGGTTAGTTCGCATCAAATTAGTCTCATTTAGATTCACAAGGTCGTCACCTTCGAAAGGAGCCCACCGTGGTCCGTGACGTCGACGAGCTCTACCGCCTCCTGGCACCGCGGCTTCGCCAGATCGTTCGGGCGAATGTGCGCGCGAACGAGACGGTCATAGAGGACGCCTGCCAAGTCGCGTGGAGCCAGCTGCTGCGGTACTCCGAGCAGGTGCGCCGCGACACAGTCCTCTCGTGGCTGGCCACCACGGCGGTGCGCGAAGCGCTCAAGCAGTTGCGACGCGACCGGCGCGAGGTCTCGCTCGACGCCGAGCTCGAGCGAAGCGGCGAGCTGCCAGGCGCATCCGGCGCCCCAGGGCCGGCCGAGGTGGTCGAGCTCCGCGATCGGTTGGGCGAGGTACGGCGACTACCGGAACGCCAGCAGCGCCTGGTGTGGATGCACGCCGCCGGGCTGACCTACGTCGAGATCGCGGACCGGACCGGCGACACCCTGCGCACGGTCGAGCGGCAGCTGCTGAGGGCGAAGGGCCGGCTGGAGCGGGAAGCGGCTTAGGGGGCGCGGCGAGGTCGAAGTCCGCATGGGTGGGCGTGGCCGGGCGCTCCTACTTCCGCCTTACACACCTCTTCCGACTCGCTTCGTTCACGTCCGGATGATCCTCACCGAGCCTCTCCCACCCCCGCATCTGGAGACCGAAGCAATGCCCGCACCGCACACCCTTCAACGACGCGCCTTCGCCGCTCTGGCGATCGGTGCGGCCGGCGTCGTTGGCGTCGTCGCCGTCGCCGGCCTGTACAGCGAAGTCCTCCGCGTCCCCGACCAGCCCTAGATCCGTGAGCGCGCTGAGCAAACCCACGCGC
>JALYZL010000590.1 GCA_030948875.1 Actinomycetota bacterium | reverse complement strand
CCGTGGGAGCGGTCTCGGCCGCCTCATCGCTGGCGACCGCTCCGGTGGCGCCCGCGAGTGCGTCGGCCATCGCGCCGGCACTCGGATAGCGGTCTTCCGGCCGCTTGGCCAGCGCGCGCCCGAGGATCTCGACCAGCGCCCGCGGCGTGCGGCCATCGAGCGGCGGCGGCGGGTCGTGGAGGTGTCGCAACGCCAGCTCGACGGCAGATCTCTCGGTGAACGGCGGATGGCCCGCGAGCATCTCGTAGAGGACGATCCCCACGCCGTAGATGTCGGTGGCGGGACCGGTTGAGCCTCCCCGCGCCTGCTCGGGCGCCATGTACCGGGGCGTCCCGACGACCGTCGCGGCCGCTCCATCGGTGCTGCCCTCGGCCAACCGCGCGACGCCAAAGTCGCCGACCTTGACCCGCCCATCGGCGGAGATGAGGACGTTCGCCGGCTTGATGTCGCGGTGGATGACGCGCTGTGAGTGCGCGCGGGTCAGCGCCCGGCACAGCTGCTCGGCGATCCCGCGTGCCTCCGCGGGGGCGAGCGGGCCGCGCCGCAGCCGGTCGGCGAGGCTTTCTCCGTCGACGAGCTCGGCCACGTAGTACAGGCCTTCCTTCGCGTGCCCGACGTCGAAGATCTGGACGATCCCCGGATCGTTCACGCGAGCCAGTAACTGCGCCTCGAGCTCGAAGCTCCGCACCCACTCGGGGTCGTCCGCCCACCACGGCTTGATCACCTTGACCGCCACCGCCCGCGCCAGCCGCCGATCGCGCCCGCGATACACGCGACCGAACGTCCCCTCGCCGATCACGGCATGGAGCTCATAGCGGCCATCGAGGGCGCGGCCGGAAAGGTCAGGTGCGTGCGGCATGGGCGCGTCTCACATGATCGCGAAACCGGCGCCCGGGCGCCCCGGTCTACCTCTTCTTTTTCTTCTTGTGCTTCTTCGGCGGACCGGACGAGACAACGATGTTGACCACGGTGCCGGCGGTGAGCGTCGCTCCGGCGCCGGGGTTGGTGGAGATCACCAGGCCCTTGTGGATCTTCTTCGACGACTGCTTGGTGGGCTTACCGACGGCGCAGTTCAGGGCCGGGAGCGCCCCATCGGCGATCGAGAGCGGCGCGCCGGCAAGTTGTATGACCTTGCAGGGCCGAGCGGGCGGCGCGGGCGTCGCCGTTACTGCGAGGGTTGCTTGCGCGCAGTTGCCGGGCAACGGCCCCATCACTTTCACCGACGCCGTGCCGGCCGGCTTGAAGATCCTCTCCGCGGTCTCGGGATCAGGAGCTTGCTCAACGACGGGCCAGACCGTAACTGCACGATCACCGGGCTCGCCTCCGGCGCCATCACACCCGTGCTGATCATCGCCTCGGCCGCGAGCCCAGGCACCTATCAAGACAGCGCCGCGGTGACCGCAACGCTCGCCGACCCAACACCGGCGGACATCCGGTGCGGTGATCGTAACTCCGAATCCCGCCCCCGTCTATCACCAGCGACTGCCCATGGATCCCGGCCGCCGCGTCCGAGCCAGGAACACGATCGCCTCCGGCGGAGCGCTACTTCGACGCGGTCACGGCCTCGGTACGAATGCCAACACACGTGACGGGCTCCCCGTCCCGCCGACGAGCTTGAGCGGCGAAACGACGATGAGCGCGCCGGTGATCGGCAGCTTGTCGAGGTTGGCGAGCTGGGTGAGGCCGAGGCGGCCGGCGCCGAGGAGGAGGTTGTGGAGGGGGAAAGGCGGGTCCATGCCGCCCGCGGCGCCGGCGTCGATCCCCACCGTCTCGACCCCGAAGCCCGAGATCGGGCGCTCGGTCGCCAGCCAGCGCGATGCCTCGACGTCGGGCCCCGGGGTCACCGGGCCGTCCTCGCCGACGTTGAGGAAGGCGGCCTGGTCCTGGGCACGGGAGCCCCAGCCCGTGCGCAGGAGCACCCAGGCGCGCTCGGGGATGCGTCCGTGCTCGGCCTCGAAGGCCTCGAAGTCATCGACGGTGAGCAGGTAGCCGGGGTCGGCCTCGGTCTCGGCCGTCTTCTCGATCACCACCGCGGGGCCGACGAGCGAGGAGGGCGGAATCGACGCCACGTCGGCGCCGTCCTTGCCGGTGATCCAGTGGATGGGAGCGTCGAGATGAGTCCCCGTGTGCTCGCCGAGCTCCAGCGTGTACCAGGTCCAGGCCGGTCCGTTGTCGTCGTATCTGCTGATCTCGGTGCGGGACAGGGCTGGCGTGTTAGCGAACGGAGGCGGGAGCTGGATGATGGGCGTCGACTCACTCAGAGGCTGCGTGAGGTCGATGACCTCGACCGCCCCCGATGCGAGATCGTCGATCAGCGAGGCAACTTGGGTAGTCGACATCTCGGGGCTCCTTTACGTTTTCGTGGGGCGCGCGGTTTGCCATCACCCGGCGCGGAAGGCTTCCTCGAGCCATTCTGCGCAGATCGTCGGGTTTACCTTGGCGTCGATGACCAGCGGCCGGAAGTGGGGCTCGTCGAGCCAGTCGGTCACCGCCCGGTCGAGCTCGTCGGGGCTGCGCACGGTGGCGCCGTGCGCCCCCGCGGCGTGAGCGATCGCCGCGAGGTCGGCGTCGGGGAAGCGGACGAGCCCGATGTTGTGGCCCAGGGGGGCGAAGTGGTGCACCTCGGCCCCGTAGGCGGAGTCGTTGTAGATGAGCACGAGGAGGTTCTCGAGCTTGAGGCGGGCGGCGGTCTCGAGCTCGGGGAGGGCCATGAAGGCGCCGCCGTCGCCGATCGCCGCCACGGTGGTCCGGTCGGGGTGGGCGATGGCCGCGCCGATCGCGTTGCCGAGTCCGAGCCCGACGGCCTGAAAGCCGTTCGGGAAGACCCACGAGCGGGCGTCGGGGACCGCTAGGTACATCGAGGGGTAGCCGAGGAAATGACCCGAGTCGACGGCGACCTGTCGCTGGGCTGGGAGCAGGCGGTCGACGGCGATGCTCAGCGTGCGGGGGTCGATCCACTCGTCGGTCGAGGCGTCCTCGTAGGGCTCGTCGCTCCAGCGGCGGGACGCGATCTGGTTGGCGAGCTCGGGCGTGCGGAAGCCCTCATTGATGTGTTGTTGGGAGATGAGCTGGGCGGTGAGTGCGGCCGCCGCTCGCCTCGCGTCGCCGAGGACGGCGATGTCGGC
The DNA here is from genome assembly GCA_030948875.1 of Actinomycetota bacterium. GTDB lineage: Bacteria > Actinomycetota > Thermoleophilia > Solirubrobacterales > Solirubrobacteraceae > Palsa-465. The sequence goes on along the minus strand of JALYZL010000590.1, from coordinate 323 downwards.
GGGGCGGTTTCGCCCGATCGCCCGCGGGTCGATGTCAACCTGGATAACCCTGGCGTCCGGGCCGATCATGGCGCCGTGCTTGGTCGTCCAGTGGTTGGCCGAGGCGCCGACGATGAGGACGGCGTCGGCCGTGGGTAGGAGCTCGGTGGCTTGCGGCGAGGCGTATCCGCCCGAGATGCCGAGCGCGTAGGGGAGACCCGTGAACAGGCCGTTGGCCGGCGCTGAGGTTGCGAGCACCGCCCCGATCTGGGCGCCGAGCGCTTCGAGCTCGTCGCCGGCATCGGCGAGCACCGCGCCGCGGCCGGCGATGATCGCGGGGCGCT
>JALYZL010000576.1 GCA_030948875.1 Actinomycetota bacterium | reverse complement strand
CGCCAGAACCGCGCCGTGTCCACGACCAAGACCTCGCAGCTCGCGCGCTTGCGCACCTGGTCGCAGATCGGCGCCCGGCCGCGCCTAGCGCCCCTTCCACTCCGGCTCGCGCTTCTCGAAGAAGGCCTTGACGCCTTCCTGCAGATCCTCAGTCGAGAACGCAATCGTGAGCTGCGCGCGCAGGTAGTCGAGGGCGTCGGCGAGCGCCATGTCCTGCTGGCGGAACATGGCGTCCTTGCCCAGCCTCATCATGACCGGCGACTTGCGGGCGAGCTTCTCGGCCCATTCGCGCACGGCCTGATCGAGCTCCTCGGCGCCGGCGACGAGGTTGACGAGCCCGATTCGCTCCGCCTCGCGCGCCGAGATCTGCTCCCCCAGGAGCAGGAGCTCGCTTGCCTTCTTGCGCCCGACGTTGCGGTAGATGAGCGCCATGATCATGAAGGGGAACAGCCCGACGTTGATCTCGGGCGTGCCGAAGCGCGCGTCCTCCCCGGCGATGATGAGATCACAGGCGAGCGCTAGCCCTAGCGCGCCGGCGAGGACGTGGCCGCGGGCGGCGCAGATCGACGGCTTCCCGAGCTCGCCGAGGAGGCGGAAGGCGTCGGGGAAGCGCTCGCTCGCGAAGTGCTTGTGGACGAGAGGCACGTCCGCGGCGAAGCCGGCCAGGTTGCCGCCGCTCGAGAACACCTTCTCGTGCGTGGACGTCAGGACCACGCAGCGGACACGCTCGTCGTCGCGGGCCGCCTGCAGCGCCCCGATCAGGTCGGCTAACAGGACGTCCGAGAGGGCGTTGCGCGTCTCGGGCTGGTCCAGCGCGATCGTCGCCACGCCGGTCTCGGCCACGTGGTAGCGGAGCGTGTCGAAGGCCATGCGCGCGAAGCTTGTCACCTGCGTCACCCCTACGTGACTTTTCCTCGATCGCCACCGGAGCCGGTGGTCTTTCCGGACGCATGATGTCCGCGAAGACCACCGGCCTCCACGGCTGCCGGGCGCGCACGCCCTTCGTCACCGCACGCTCCCGCGATCCGAGGCAAACCGTCACGGCCGTCACGCGCACGTGACTCACCCCCCACCCGACCCCCCATCCCACACCCCGCCCCACACCCCCGCCCATCCCGCAGTAAGTAGGAAGTCCTACTGTTTACTTTCTCCCCCGCCTCCGCTAGCGTCCCGCGCATGGCCACCACCGACGTACTCAAGCCCGACTTCGCGGCCCAGCGCCGGCACTTCATCTTCACCGACGAGCACGAGCAGCTGCGGGAATCGATCCGGCGCTTCGTGATCAAGGAGCTCCAGCCCCACGCCGACGACTGGGAGGAGACCACCTTCCCTGACTGGGTGTTCAGGCGGATGGGCGAGCTCGGTTTCCTCGGCCTCGACAAGCCCGAGGAGTACGGCGGTCAGGGGGGCGACTACTACACGAGCCTCGTGCTCTCCGAGGAGATGGTGCATTCGCATTCGGGCGGGCTGGCCATGGGTGTCGCGGTCCAGACCGACATGGCGCTCCCGCCGATCCTCGCCTTCGGCACCGAGGAGCAGAAGCAGGCGTGGGCGGTGCCGGCGATTCGAGGCGAGAAGATCCTCTGCCTGGGGATCACCGAGCCCGACGCCGGCTCCGACGTCGCCGCGATCAACACGCGCGCCGTGCGCGATGGCGAGGAGTACGCGATCAACGGCTCGAAGACCTTCATCACCAACGGGCACCGCGCCGACGCGATCGTCCTCGTGACCAAGACCGGCGCCGACAGCTCGCCCCACGACCGTATCACCCTCTTCCTCGTCCCCATGGATCTTCCCGGGGTGATCCGCGAGAAGAAGCTCGAGAAGCTCGGCATGCATGCCTCCGACACCGCCCTGCTTGCCTTCCAGGACGTACGCGTGCCCGCGTCCGCCGTGCTGGGCCAGGTCGGCAAGGGCTTCTACCACATCATGTGGGAGCTCCAGGGCGAACGGCTGATCGGCGCTGCGGGGTCGGTGGCGGGCGCGCAGCACGTGTTCGACCGCACCCTTCAGTACGCCAAGGAGCGCACCGCCTTCGGGCGCCCGATCGGCAGCTTCCAGGTGACCCGGCACAAGTTCGCCGAGATGGCGACCAAGATCGAGACGGCGCGACAGCTCGTCTACACGACCGCCTGGCGCTTCCAGAACGGCGAGTACCCGGTGCGCGAGATCACCATGGCCAAGCTCCACGCCGCTCGCATCGCCGTCGAGGTCGCCGACGAGTGCATCCAGATCCACGGCGGCAACGGGTACATGAAGGAGTACGGGATCGAGCGCACATGGCGAGACCTGCGGCTGAACCGGATCGGCGCCGGGACCGACGAGATCATGCTCGACGTGATCGGGCGCTCGTACGGGCTGTGAGGCGGCTGGCGACTAGTTAGCGGCGGCCAACGGCGGGAGGGCGGGTCGCTGTCTCCATGATGAGTGCTCACCCCAGGGCCGGAGCCCCGAGCCCAGCCTGGGACCCGGGGCCCCTGGGCCGGGATCGGGGACCCCGGACCGGTCTCGTTCGGCATTCTCATCCTTTCATTGAGAGCCGTCAGGCGAGAATCGGACTTCCAGCCCGAACGAATCCCAACACTAAGGCCAGCGGCCTTGAAGTTGGATATCGGTAGGTGAAGCAGGCGGGAACCAGGTGCAGCGAAGAGGCATCGGCTTCGGACGCCGCCTGAAACAACGCTTGCCACAATCACAGCGCTCCCGACCACAACGGGCTGCCTGGGCGATCACCTTACTCTGCTTGTTCGTGAACAACCGACCGCATTGGGGAGGGAAGAGCCCATCACAGGTGGCTCCGTCACTGACGAAGTTGCCGCGGCGAACACCTCGAGATCGGCCGGAGGGGTTGTGGATCCGCTCGACGCCAGGCGAAGCGCTGCCGGGTCCGGCACGACTGGAGAGACGAGGGATAGCCGAGCGGCCCTGAGAGGCGAGAGCAGCGGCGGCCAACACCACCAGCGTGAGAGAAGAGGACGAGTACTGCAGTAGACCTGCTGCACGACTGCGGCATGCGCACATCCTGAATCCTTTCGTATTTCGTGGGATAGGTTGGATTTACATCGCTGGGATGCCAGCCGCCCCGCCCATCCGCGACGGCCTGTGGACGAACTCACTGCGACTTGGGTGCCGACTTGTCGCCGCTGTTCCTACTGTGGTCGGAGGCCGTCTGCCGTCGGTACCATTCCGGCTTCGTAGGCGGAGATCGCAAGCTGCGTCCGGTCGTGGGCGGCCAGCTTGGCCAGCAGGTGGCCGACGTGCGACTTCTCCGTCGTCGAGCACGAGCACCGGCGCCGGCCGGCGCCCATCCACCGCCGAGCGCACGAGCGCGCAGAGATCCTCGGCGGACCCCGCCAGCGCAGCGTGCAGCACGCACACGTCGCGGCGCCGCCGGTCGACGACGCCGACCAGACCTCCGGGTCCTCCACGACGCCGGCGTCCGCGCGTCCCTCGTCCAGTAGCACCCGCAGCCCGTCCGCCACCAATGGTTGGGCGGCCACCAGCACCTCGTGCTTGGGTGCGGTGGGCTCGTGATCGGAGCCGGACATAGGCGTTACGTGTATGCCCCTTGCTCTGCGGCTGAACATTCGCGGCAGAGCGCCGCCCGGGTGAGAGCGGCGAGCGTCTCGACGAGAAGATCCCGCCGATCGCCCGGCCGGCAGCCTCTAGGCAGGCGCTGCTGCAGCGGCTATGGTTGCCGCCATGGAAAGGGGGGTGACCGCAGGTCGGGGCGGGATGCGGGTCGGGGAGATAGTCGATGCCGCGATCAAGCTCTATCGAGCGCAGGCGGTCAAGCTGTGGAAGATCGTCCTCCTGATCAGCGTCCCAATCGCGGTGATCGATCAGCTGATCTTCATCTCCTCGCTGCCCAGCGGCGTGTTCGCCCACAACGGAGATCTCTACGTCAACGTCTTCGTCTCGACGTACAGCCCGAGCGCGTGGGTGGTGATTGTCCCGCTCGTGCTCCAATTCCTGGCCGCCCCAGCGCTCACCCTCGGCGCTTTGTCCAAGTGCCTGCTGGACGCCTATACCGGGCGGCCGACCGATTGGCGCGCGTCCGTCGCTTTCGCCTTCCGCCGGCTCGGGCCGTTGGTCTGGCTCTCGATCCTGGTCAGCATCGCCGTCGTCATCGGCTTCATCCTCATCGTCCTACCCGGGATCTGGCTCCTGGTCGGGTGCTCAGTGTCGGTGCCCGTGCTGATGTTCGAAGGGATCGGCGGGTTCGCGGCGATCAGGCGCTCGCTGGGCTTGGTCCGCGGACGCTGGTGGGCAACATTCGCCGCGCTGCTGGTCGGGGCGATACTCATCGCCCTCGTCGAGTTCGTCATCGGGCTGGTAATCGGTGGAGTCGAAGCGGGACTGCACGTCAACAGCGTCGCGCTCGTCATCGTCCTCCGCGCGGTCACCTTCATCCTCACGACCCTCATCGCCTACCCCTTCTACGCCGCCATTGCGACGGTCATCTACATCGACCTGCGCGTCCGCAAGGAGGCGCTCGACCTCGAGCTGCTGGCGGACGGCTTCACGGGTCACGCCCAAGCGCCGTCGTCGCCGGCGACTCAGGCCGGGTCGGTACCGCCGCCGTTCGGATGAGACAGCGGCTCGGCGTCGCCGCTCTCGCCGCGTCGCTCTGCCTGCTCGCCGGGCCCGTCGCCAGAGCGTCCTCGGTAACGCTCTCGCAGCTACATGGGCTCGCCGCCCGCGCCGAGGCCGGAGACGCGACCGCCTTGGCCGAGCTTCGGGCCGTGGACCTGGTCCAGGGGCAGCCGGAGTCCCTTGCGCAGGCCCTGGGTCACGCGAGCCCTGCCGAGTTGCGCGGCCGGCTGAGGGTCCTCGCCGCGGAAGGGTCCGCGCAGGCGCCAACTCCAGGGCAAGCTCAGCGCGCAGCCGCATCGATCCTCTCCGAGGGCCGCTTCGCCGGCCCGGCCGTGGCGCGACCGCTTAGCCCCGTGCAAAGCCTGATCGACTATCTGTCGTCGGGGGTACCCGGCGGACCGGTGCTGTTCTGGGGCGCGCTCGGTGCGATCGTGCTCGTCACTGCCGGCGTGGGAGCGAGTCGCATGCTCGGACGCCTCCAGGCGCCGAGCCATGCCTACCGGGCAGCAGGCCCGTTGGGCGCCGAGAACGATCCGGAGTCGATGGAGCGAGCCGCGTCGGCGGCGGAGTCCGCCGGCGCGTTCGGGGAGGCGGTCCGCTTGCGCTTCCGCGCCGGGCTGGTCTCGCTGGGACTACGGGCCGCGATCAACTATCGCCCGTCCCTGCGCACCGGAGAGGTGGCACGTAGTCTGCGGTCGCCGGAGTTCGACGAGCTGACCAGGACCTTCGAGCGCGTCGCCTATGGCGGCGCCACGGCAACCGCGTCAGACGCCGCTGACGCGCGCGAAGGCTGGGCACAGGTGCTGGCCTCCCTGACCGGGCGTAGCCGATGAGCTGGCGGCTCGTTCGCCGGGCGGGGCTCGTGGCCATCGCGGGACTGATCGCCGTGGGGCTGCTCGCGGACGTGATCGACGGGTTCTCCCCCGGCGCCAGTGGTTCGAGGTCGTCGTCATATGCGACCGCGCCCGACGGCCTCGCCGCCTACTCGGCTCTCCTCGCGCAGTCCGGGCACGTCGTCACGGAGCTCCGAACCTCGCTCGCCGATTCCCGGCTCAGCCCGGACGAGACGCTTGTCGTGCTCGATCCAGACCGCGTCACTCAAGCCGATGCCACCGCCATACGAAGGTTCGTCTTCGCCGGCGGTGTGCTGGTCGCCGGCGGCCGCGACCCAGGCTGGCTCGCCGGTGTCGTCAGCGATCCACCGCTTTGGTCACCCGGCGGCCCGGTGGTCTCAGAGCCGCTCGCTCCCTCGTCGTCGACCGCCGGCGTTGGGCGCGTGCTGAGCGCCGGAGACGGCTGGTGGACCGATGCGCGGGGAACCCTCCCTGTCCTGGGGACGAGCGGCGGCTCGCTGCTCAGCGTCGCGACCGCGGGCCGGGGTCGCGTAGCGCTGCTCGCGGACGTCACGCCACTGCAGAACGAGCGCCTCGCGATCGCCGACAACGCCGCGCTCGGGATCGACCTTGCCGGTCCCCCCGGGCGACCGGTGGCCTTCGCCGAATCGGTGCACGGACTCGGCACAGCGGGAGGCTTGGGGGCGCTCCCGGCGCGCTGGAGGTGGGCCCTCGCCGGCCTCGCGCTGGCCACGGCCGTCGCGATCGCCGACAACGCCGCGCTCGGGATCGACCTTGCCGGTCCCCCCGGGCGACCGGTGGCCTTCGCCGAATCGGTGCACGGAC
>JALYZL010000563.1 GCA_030948875.1 Actinomycetota bacterium | reverse complement strand
GGGGCGGCGGCGGCCGCTGCCGCGGCCGCCCCGTTGCCGCTGACCCTCGGCTTCGACGACGGCGGGCCGCTCGCCTCTCCGAGCACCTCGGTGAGCGATCCCTGGCTCAGTCGAGCCACCAACGATGGCGCCCAGATCGTTCGCGTGACCCTCCCCTGGTCGGCGGTGACGCCCGCCGTACGGCCCTCGGGCTTCCGCCCCGCCGACCCGGCCAGTCCCGGCTACAGCTGGTCCTCGGTCGACAGCAGGGTCCGGTCGCTCTCGAGCCGGGGGGTTCAAGTGCTCCTGATGGTGCTCGGAGCCCCAAGCTGGGCCGAGGGACGTGGGCGACCCCGGGGCGCGCCTCCCGGCGCTTGGCGGCCGGACCCAAAGCAGCTCGGACTGTTCGCTCACGCGGCGGCGCTCCGCTACTCAGGTCGTTATCCCGATCCCCAGACGCCGGGCAAGGCTCTGCCTCGCGTCCGATATTGGGAGGCGTGGAACGAGCCGAACCTGCCGAGCTTCCTCTCGCCGCAGTGGACCCGTAGCGGCCGCCGCTACGTTGCGAGCAGCCCCATCCTCTACCGGCGGATGCTGAACGCGTTCTATCCCGCGGTCAAGCAGGTGGCGCCGAGCAATGTCGTGGTCGCCGGCGGTACCGCGCCGTTCGGCGACGCGATTCCCGGGAGCTCGCGCATGACCCCGGTGCTGTTCTGGCAGCAGCTCATGTGCCTGGGCGGCGCCGCCCTCCACGCCTTCGCTTGCGACCCAGCGCATTTCGATGTCCTCGACCATCACCCCTTCGACGTCGGCGGCCCGCTCCAGCCCGCCTTGGACCCCGGCGACGTCTCTGTCCCGGATATGGGCAAGCTGACCCGTCTCCTCGATGCCGCCGTCCGCGACCGGTCCATCCTGCCCCGCGGCCCCAAGGCGGTGTGGACGACCGAGCTCGGTTGGGCGAGCCGCCCTCCGGAACCGCTCGGCGTCCCGCTCGCGCGTCAGGCACATTGGCTCGAACAGGCGCTCTACGTCCTCTGGCACGAGGGCGTCTCGACTGTCCTCTGGCTCGAGATCAGTGATCAGACGAGCACAGCCTCGCCCACCTCGCTCGAGGTTGGACTCTACTTTCGCGACGGAGCACCGAAGCCGGCCGTAGTTGCCTACCGCTTCCCCTTCCTGACCACGCGCGAAGGAGGCGCCGCCGGTAAGCGGATCCTCGCTTGGGGCCGCGCGCCTGCCACCGGCGAGCTGCGGATCGAAGTGCGGTCGGGGGGTCGCTGGAGCGTCCTGCGCAGCGTGAGCGTGAGCCGCTCGCAGGTCTTCTCGGTTCAGGTTCCCCTGCCCGGCCGGGCGACCCTGCGCGCCCAGCTCGGCACGCTAACGAGCCTGACCTGGGATCAGTCGTAGGATCACGCGCACGATGGAGCGCAAGCCCGTCTCGGAGTCGCGCACGACGCTTGCACGCTGGATGAGCATCGTCGACGCCAACATGGCCGGGAACGTCCACGGCGGCACCGTGCTGAAGATCTGTGACGAGGCCGCCGGCCTGGCCGCCGTCAAGCACTCCCGCCAGCGCGTCGTCACCGCGGGCGTGGACCGCGTCAACTTCCTCTATCCGATCCATATCGCCGAGCTCGTCACCTTCAGCGCCTCGGTCAACGCCGTCTGGCACACCTCGATGGAGGTGGGGGTGCGCGTCGAGGCCGAGAACCCGCTCACCGGCGAAGTCCGACACACCACCACCGCCTACTTCACCATGGTGGCGCTCGACGCGGCGGGCAATCCGACCACCGTGACCCCGTTGATCGCGACGGGCGAGGACGAGGAGCGACGCATGCGCGAGGCCGAGCTCAGGCGCAGGAACCGGCTCGACGAGCGCGAGCAGATCCTCGGCGGTCGCCCGCCCTCGAGCGGCTGATCACCCGCTCAGCGACGCCAGCGGCGGGACGGCTCGCTATGGTCACGCCCCGCATGCGACGCCTCTGGTCCCCAGCCACGTTAGCCGCGCTCCTTGCTGGCTCGGCGCTGATCGTGGGCTGCGGCGGCGGCTCCAAGCTCGTCGTCGTCAACCACACGGTCGCGATCTCGGGCGCGCCCCCGCCCGCGCCCAAGGTCCCCGTGCCCCGGCTCGGCTTCCCGATCACCGCGACCAACAACACGACCCGCGTCGGCGGGGCCGGCCCGATCGAGGATGCCGCCGGCGTGGCCCAGGCCGTGTATCCGGGGCTCACGCCGGCGACTCGGCCGCAGGCGGTGACGATCGCCCCGACCGACGACTGGCAGGCCGCCCTCGCCTCCGCCGTGCTCATGGCCGCTCCCATTCACGCCCCCATCCTTCTCTCGGGAGCCTCCGGGCTGCCCTCGGTGGACGTCAGCGCTCTCAACGGGCTGAGGCCGCGGGGCGCCGGGACGGTGCGCGGCGTGCAGGTGATCAAGGTCGGGGACGTCCCGAACCCCGCGGGCCTGCGCTCGGCGGGAATCACCGGAGCGAACACCTTCGTCCTCGCAGCGGCGATCGACACCTTCGAGACCGCCGCCGCGGGCACGCCGAGCTCGGCCGTGATCGTTGCCTCCGCCGACTCCCCCGCCTACGCCATGCCCGCCGCCGGCTACGCGGCGTTGACCGGCGATCCGATCCTCTACGTGACCTCCTCGGCCGTACCGCAGGCCACCAAGCAGGCCATCCTCGCGCACGGTCATCCAAAGATCTACGTGCTCGGCCCCGAAAGCGTGATCTCCCACGCCGTGACCAAGGTGCTCGACAAGCTCGGACGGGTGCGGCGGATCACCGCCGGCGACCCGATCGGCAGCGCGATCGCCTTCTCGCGCTACCGTGATCCACCGTGCCCGGCCGGGGCGGGCTGCGTTCCCGGAGAGGGCAACTTCGGTTGGGCGGTGACCAGCGGCGGGCACGGTTACGTGTTCGCGAACGTCAACCAGCCGCTCGCGGCGGCCGCCGCGGCCCCCCTCTCGGGGAGCGGAACGTACGGACCGCTGCTCCTCATCGACAACCCGTCGACCCTCCCCCAGCCGGACGCCGGGAACCTCCTCAATAATGCCTCCGGCTACAACCAGGAGGGGCCCACCGCCGCCGTGTACAACCATGGATGGATAATTGGCGATCAGAACGCGATCTCGGGCGTCACCCAGGCCGAGATCGACTCACTGCTCAACGTCCTCCCCGCCAAATGAGCGAAGCCGAGAACCCCGAACGCCTCAGGACCGGCCGGCAGGTCACGGTCGACGACGTGCGCCAGCTGATGGGCGCATCGACGCCCCATTTCGCGCTTCAGCTGCGCGAGCGGATCCGCGCGCTGATCCGTGGCCTGCCGCGCGACGATCCGGCTCGGATCGAGGGCGAGCGCGAGATCATGCGCCTAGATCGCCTCGCCGTGGCCGGGGA